>CAZDSE010000177.1:0-248 GCA_964507905.1 uncultured bacterium
GATTTTTTTTTTTTTTTTGATCTGATCGAAAAATCCAATATTAAGATGGCCTCTCCGGAAAAAGCGCTCTTAGACATCTTTTATTTCTCGCCAACAAATACTCTTTTATTTAAATCTTTGCCCGAATTAGAACTTCCTCCAACTTTTAAAATTGCTGCAGCCAGACGAATGATAAAGAAAATAAAATCATCCAGATTAAGAACGATAGTCTCAAAACGATTCGAAACTGTCGCACAATCAAACCTCTG
>CAZDSE010000177.1:258-4829 GCA_964507905.1 uncultured bacterium
CCGTCTCTCATAAATTAAAGTTCCATATATCGAAAACAACTCAATAATTTCCCCTCATCCAATTTTAATCTGGCATACGACTTGCTCTATATATGGGGAGGGGACACTTCATGAAATTGGTTTTAAAAAAAATTATTTCGATAATTTTATCGCTGACCTGGATTTGTCAAGGGCTTGCTTACAGCGCTGAAACGCCGACCGAAACCCACGTCACAACCGTGAGCCCCACAGCAAAGGATCGGGCACATTATCTTTTGGATGCATTCGAATTATTTAAAATGATCCCCAGTCATGGAGATGCTGATTTTTTGTTAAATGAAGCGCGAGGGTTACTAAACAATCCTGAATTGCCCAAAGCAGAAGCCATCCTGATTCAAAATCAAACGGATCAACTCACAAAAGCCGTGAATTTAAGTCGACAGCTGACGGACTGTAGTGGAGTCAAAGGAGTCGATCAAGCCGCATTTCCTGCATTTGCCTCTGCTGAAAATTTAAATAATTGTATCACCGGAATAGAAGTTCACACCCCAGGTAATGCCGATTTAGAAAGAATTAAAGCGTATGACACCCAAAATCGTTTTTCCGATGCTGTCTCGCAAAAGATAATCGAAATTTTAAACCAAGAACGTGAAAAAAAGTTTGATGACTCCGAGATGGTCACCACTTTTCAAAATGCCATGGACCGCATGAAGGCAGCCAAAGTGGTTCCCCGATATTATGAATCGATCATTCAGTTTTCGAAAGACAAAGATTACAGATCATTCCAAAGAACTCATGACAAATATGCCAATGTCTTTCGTCAGGCTGGCCATGAATATCTTCCGTTATCGAATACCGACATGATTGATCAAATTGCACGCGATCTCTATGCAATGGATTCTTTTTCTGATCAAACTGCGTTTGAAAGAATACATGGGGATATTAGACCCCATCAGAATTACTCACCGCCGTCTATTCTTTTGGACTCGTTTAGCTTTGAAGATTTTAAAGATATGGCCCGATTATCAAGCGTCTCATTCTTACGAGGAGAAAATGATTCTTTACAATATCTTTTCCCAGAACCTTTCATCTTTAAACCATCACCAGAAACCCCATCCTCCATTTTTTTAAGACAAAAAGAAGACACATTTTATACTCAATATCCAAACGATGTATTTCATGAGCTCGTTTCCAGTCATCCACTTCTTTTTACGGAAAGCATGAGAAACAAACTGGAAGCAATCAATGACAATCCATCTGATGCGCCGAAAGCCGATATCGTATTGGTTCAAACTGCTGTTCAAGATCGAAAACAAAAAATAGGCGATGAGATTTCTTATTTGGAAAACTTAAAAAGCGAACTGCCCTCAGACGCATTAAAAGAGCTCCTCATGTTTTATCCGGGTATCGTCTGGCAAGAGGTCTTGGATCATCCAGAATACGTTCCTTATATATGTTCTGCATACCAAGAAATTCGAGATGATGCCGCATGGCAAAAAAAGTTTGATCGAGTCAAAGTCATTGGATCTGTGACCTTGGGTGGGTTGGCGCTCCTATCGGGCGTGGGCGCAGTGGGTCTTTCTGCGCTGGGCGCGAGTTCCACAGTGGTGGGCGGGGCAACGGTTGTGTCATTGGGTGCATCTGGCCTTTCAGCCGGATTGGGAACCATTATCGTCGGTGATGAGCTTCGACAATCTTTTGAAACCAGTCGGGCCTATAACCATATGTATGCTTCGGTACTCGCAGATCTTGGCGGAGATGAAAGAACTACGTTGGAAAAATTAAATGAATTTAGGCACCATGTTATCAACGCCGTCATGACTGGGATTACAACGGGAGTGGAAGCTGGGATGATTTTTTATAGTATAAGATCCCTCAGGGCATTGGAAGAAATGGACGATCTTCTTACGGAAGCCCCGGAAGTATTGACCAGTGGCACAGTTTCCACACAGAGAACTGAACCTATTATCTTTAATCAAGCCTTGGCTCAACAAAGAATTCTAAACTTGGCTCAAGCCGTGGAGAATCCACGACTAAAAATATTTTTAGACAAAGTCGCCGAGGGTTCTGCGATGGGTGACCACATTCGTCCACACGCTCAGAGATATCTCATGGAAGCGTTGGAAAATGCTGAGGCATCTGGATTTCAGGATCTCTCCAAAATACAAAAACTTCAAAATGGCCTACGAAAAGTATCTGCGTTACAAAAAGAATTAGACGAAGCATTTAAAACCATTCCCGCATCTGAGCCAACTCCAAAAGAATCCATATTAAAAGCCGGCCGTGATGCCACCAACGTTCAAATCACTCCCGAAGCACAGGATCTCATATTTGGGAATAATAAAATGGAACTCATTCGATATCAGCAAACTATTCGTGATATCAGACAAACTCTGTCAAGCATGCCCACGTCTCATAAAATCCAGCACTTGAAAACAAAATTTGAACTCACGCGTCGTGCACTATCTCCCGAAAATCAGGAATCATTTCTGCTTCTGATGGGACATACTCAGAACGCGCCAGAACGTCAGGTTAAAATTCTTCAAGAATTTTATGAAACATCGTTGGCCCCAGGCCGCATGGACAGCCTAAAAAATATCATCCCCCATCCTGCCACCATTCGGCGAGATCCGGAAACTGCCATTCGATTGTTTATCGGTGAATCATTGGAGCCTCCCCCTTCCCCAGTCGCAGGATGGCATGACCTATCGAGCCGAGATGCCAAAAATTTATGGTCGTCACAAGGTCCCCGAATGACTTCTCAAGATGGTGTGTATCATATGAATGTAAAACAAAACCCCACAGATCCAAATCGAAAAATACTGTCTGCAACATATCATTCGGGAGATGCCCCTGGTGACCAAATATTCCCACTCGCACGAAATGGAGAGCCGTTGCCCAAGACCCTGACTGGATCTGCACATGCGGAGGTTCTGGGCCCCTTGATTACAACCGACCAGGGGAGACACGCTGCAATCGAACTCGGAAAATCAATGGCGGCGTATAGAGGCCGTCTGATTGAAGTTGCAAACCAATTGGGAGGTCAAGTGTTCACGGATAAAGATTTTATAAAAGCATCATTCTTTCTACAGAGAAATTTTGCGAATTCAGCGCAAACGGCACCTTTGGTCAGAGACATTGGCTCCCGAACGACGTTTATGGTGGCAAGCATTACTGAAAATGTGGCTTCACCGACAACCGCCATTAATGCATCTCAAAGAATTCGAGAGGGAATTTCGGCATTAGACGAACTGGCCCGAATCGCCCAGCCCTTGCCCAAATAAAAGGTGCCAGTCACCATGCCTATAAAATAAGCGCTTTGGTTTCTTTTAGAATGAGTGCGACCACATCTTTCATGGGACCTTTTCTTGAAAGTCCGGCCTCGTACACATGGCCGCCGCCACCCAGTTTTTGAACGGTGGGAAAAATTTCAATATTGCCCTTTGAACGAAAGCTGGCTTTGACAAACCCAGTGCTCTCTTCACGAAATAAAATGGCAATCTCAATTTCTTTTAATGCCAACAAATAATCCACAAATCCTTCTGTGTCTTCCGATACCGCCCCATATTTTTTTTGCATGGGTTGAGTAATTTCCACCCAGGCTATCTTACCATCGGGGGTGGTTTGAACATGATTTAAAATTTCGCCCAATAAATGCATATGCGGCAATGATCTCGTTTGATGAATCTTTTTATACACTTGCTCTGGATTTACCCCAATATCGACCAGGGCCGCACTAATGACATGAGACAGTGCGGTCGTCTTTCGATGCCGAAACACATTTGTGTCCGTATATATGGACACATACAATGCCATGGCCATCTTAAATGTGATCTCCGCTTTGACATATCGAAAGAAGCGATACAAAAATTCGCCCATGGATGAAATATCTTCATCAATCACATGCTCCTTCTTAATGGATGCTTCTGAGATGTGGTGATCAATAAACATCACCTTGGCCTTCATCTTTTCAAACTGATCGCTCATCCCTCCAATGCGATTCAGTTCATTCACATCCAACGCAAATATAATTTCTGCGTGTGGCATTTCTTTTTTGGGATCCCACACTTGTATTTCACCGTCTGGATCCACAAGACTAAATTTCTCTGGGGTTTGATCACAATTCATAATCACACATTTTTTTCCCAGTTCCTTTAAATAGCAATACAACGCCATCTCCCCCCCCAACCCATCGCCATCGGGCAATATATGCGTTGTAATCACAAACGACTCGTGACGCTGAATCACATCATTCAATCGATCGAGTAAGGGGATTTCTTGTGTGGGAATGTATTCTTTCAATTTTGCATTTACCGCCATCACTGTATTTATCGGCGAAAATCACGTAAAGCTTAACCCAAAAAATATTTAAGTTTTTAAAAAATCAACCGAAGAGAATTGTGGAACAAGTGGCACGTAACCTGAGGTGGAATTAGAAAGAGGTTAAATCTCAATGAAAAACCAACATGCACGACATTTTGACCCGCTCTTTATCATCTTTGAGAAGCATCTCTATGAATATCCCCATGAAGATCTCGATTTGTTCATTGCCACGGTGGTCAATGAATACATCGATTATCTGAGAACTCACC
>CAZDSE010000178.1:0-4816 GCA_964507905.1 uncultured bacterium
GGCCGGTTGCGGAGCGGCGGAGCCGGCGGGCGAGGCAGGAGCCACCGAGCCGGACTGTCCCGGCAATTCCGAGGGTGTCTGGGATTGCGCTGTGGCCCCGCTTCCGAACTGCCAAATCCACCAGCCAAAACATTTTCCTCAACAGTGATGAGAGTGGGAATGGCTTCGGCCAGTTTTAAAATAAGTTCTTCGTCCAAAGGTTTAATAAACCGGGCATTCATGACGGAACACGATAAGCCTTCTTCAGCCAAAATCTGAGCGGCTTTAACACACGGTTGGACCATGGTGCCAATGGCGATAAAAGCGAGATCTGTTGTTAAAATTTGTTCGGGGTTATTGAATTCCGGAAAAACCATTTCTCCTTTGCCGATGGGGAGTGACTTTAATGCTTCATCCATTTTGACGCCATATCCATTGCCACGCGGGTATCGGACTGTGATGGGGAGAGGAACAACAAATGAGGTTTTAATCATATGCTGAAGTTCATTTTCATCTTTGGGCGCCATGAGGACCATATTGGGAATGCATCTTAAATAACTGATATCAAAAACTCCATGATGAGTGGCTCCATCGGCCCCGACAAATCCGCCCCGATCTAAAAAGAAACGAACGGGTAATCTTTGGAGTGCCACATCATGAATAATGGGGTCAAACGCCCGTTGAAGAAATGTGGAATAAATGGCACAGGCCGGTTGCAAACCTTCCGTCGCCATACCTGCCGCAAATACGACTGCATGTTGTTCGGCGATCCCAACATCAAACATCCGGTTTGGGAATTCCTTGGCAAATAGATCAAGCCCTGTTCCTTCGGGCATGGCGGCCGTAATGGCCATGATTTTGTCATTGGTTTTTGCAAGCTGAGTGAGTGTTTTGGCAAATACTGTTGTGTAAGACGGCGGACTTGGTTTTTTGGGCAAACTTTTTCCAGTGATAGGATCGAATGGTGATACACCATGGGAATCCACTGGGTTTTTCTCAGCCATCGGATAGCCTTTTCCCTTTTGGGTGATGACATGGATTAAAAGCGGATTATCTCTTGAAAGTGTTTTTGCATTTTTAAAAACATCGATCATTTCTGAAAGATTGTGACCATCGAAAGGTCCCAAATACCGAAATCCCAAAGACTCAAAGAAAATTCCAGAAGGAAATAGGGATTTCATAAATTTCCGAATTCGCTCGACGGGATGTAAAACGGGCACTCCATGTTCCGACAGAAGAGTGAGGACATGTTTTAGTTCTTCGCGGACTTTGTTATACACATCGCTTGTCACTCGTTTGGTCAAAAATTGAGATATGGCACCCACATTTTGAGAGATGGACATGCCGTTATCATTTAATACGACGATTAAATTTTTCTTTAAATGGCCACATTGGTTTAATCCTTCATACGCCATGCCACCCGTAAGTCCTCCATCGCCGACGACAACAATGACATGGTCATCTTCATTTTTAATCGTTTTTGCAATTTTGATCCCCAATGCAGAAGATATTCCAGTACTCGCATGGGCTGTTCCAAACGTGTCATATGGACTTTCGTCTCGTTTTGGAAAGCCACTCAATCCCCCTTTTTGTCGAATGGTCATGAGCCGATCCTTTCGGCCGGTCAGCGCCTTGTGGGCATATGCTTGATGACCCACATCAAAAACAATTTTATCTTTGGGCATATGGAACGCATAATGAAGGGCAATAATCAGATCGACAGTTCCCAGGCTTCCTCCCAAATGGCCCCCATTTTTGGCACATGCGGCAATGATGTTTTCTCGAAGTTCTTCGGCAACCAGAGGGAGGTCTTCAACTCGAATCTGTTTTAGATCTTCAGGGGAATGAATGCCGTGTAATAAACTCATCTTTTTCTCTCAACCACGTACATGGCGAGTTCTCTTAACGGATCTGCTTTATGATCAAACAATTTTAAATTTTCAATGGCTCGGCTGGCGAGCTCCATGGCGCGCTGGCGTGTTTCATCCATACTTAAAATATTGGGGAAGGAAGGTTTTTTGGAGGACTCTGGTCCTTTGTAATCATCTCCCGCATCCAAAATGTCATCGACCACTTGAAAGGCGAGTCCCAAATTTCCACCATACTTGGAAAGGGCTTTGATTTGTTCGGGAGTGGCCCCACAGGCTTTGGCGCCACTGGTTATCGCGGCCAAAATCAAATGCCCTGTTTTTCGAATGTATAAAAACTCTAACTCAGGATAATTGATGTCTTCTTGATCTTCCACTTTGGCTTGAAGTTGAATGTCCAGATGCTGTCCACCGATCATTCCATTGGCTCCGCATGCGACTGCGATATCTTCGGTGACATCCAAAAGAACGTCACTTGAAATTTTCCCTTTTTTTCTGGCATGCCCAATGAGACCAAAGGCTTCAGTCACCAACGCATCTCCAGCCAAAATAGCGATGGCTTCGCCATATTTTTTATGACATGAGGGCTGTCCTCGACGGTAGTCATCATTGTCCATGGATGGTAAATCGTCGTGAATCAAAGAATACGTATGGATCATTTCAATGGCGCATGCGATGTCCAGAACATCTTCTGTATTTCCGCCCACGGCTTCCGCTGCCGCACAGGTCAACACAGGTCGCAATCTTTTTCCGCTGGGAAAGAGGCAATAATGCATGGCCTCATAGAGCAAATCAAACGGGCCTTCTTTGATTTTTCTTCGCTCTTCAAAAAACATCTCCAGTGAATGATCGATGAGAGATTTTTTGGTTTCTAAATAGATATTTAAATTCATGGGCAAAGCTTTTTATGAATTAAATGGCTCTTTAACTGGTTCACCGTTCTTCGAAAGAAGAATTTCGACCTTCTTTTGGGCCTCTTCCAATTTTTTGCCACAAAAAGAAGCAAGTTGGACCCCTTCTTCAAATGATTTTATGGAATCCTCAAGAGAAAGATCCCCAGATTCCAAACTTTTTACAATACTTTCAAGCTTTTCTATGGAGTTTTCAAATTGGGATTTTTCAACTGGAAGTGCTGTTTTCATAATTAGCGCTTTATTATACGTGGGTAGAGTGGCCCGTCAAGCTAAAAGACTTGATTTTAAATAAATGCATCAGTTACGATGACAAAAAAGGGGGCAACTATGATCATGTCCAATGAGAAATCGGATGATAAACCACATGTGATTCGAAAGCAGTATTTCATTAAAGGCCCAATTCAAAGTCGATATTTAATTTTGGTATTGTTTTCCATGATTATTCCCACGCTGCTCGTTTCGGGTTGTCTCTATTATCTCATCGCCACATTGATGGCGGCAGAGTTGGGTTTGCCGGAATCCATTTATGGCCATCTGGTTCCCGTGTTAAAAAAGATCAACATTTATTTGGCGGTCGGGCTTCCCATCGTTTTTGCCATTATCTTTTTTTATGCAGTCATTGTTTCTCATAGACTGGCCGGCCCTATATTTCGGCTGGAAAAAGACTTGGATAAAATAATAGCAGGGGATCACTCAGTCAGAATCCGGTTCAGAGCCAAAGATCGGTTGGATGCGCTGGCCTATAAGGTCAATCAAGTCTTGGAAAAACTCCCCAAAACGTAAGGGCTTAATTCATGACATTGGCATTAACATTGGCAATTGTGGCAGGGGCTGCCAATTTCATTGGTGGATTTCTGTCTGTGGTAAGGGAAACGAGCCGAGATGTTCTCAATAAATTTGTGTCGATTTCAACCGGTTTTATATTGGCGGTAACTTTTTTAGATCTCTATCCTGAAGTCATTGGAAATTTAAAAGAGGGTCCACTTTTGATTCTGGCAGGATTTGTGGCCATGTTTATTTTGGGAAACCTATTCGCAGTGCATGCCCATGATGGACGAGAAGAACATGAGCATCGAATCATGGGGCTAGAGGTGAAAGAAGAAGAGCTGGAACGACATTCCGTCTGGGCGGCTTGGATTGGATTTCTCATCCATACGTTCTTTGACGGAGCGGCCATTGCTGCGCGAATGATGATTTCACCGGTGGGTGGCGCTTTGGTATTTTTGGCTGTATTGTCCCATAAAATTCCTGAGGGATTTTCCATGAGTTCCATATTTCAGTCCGCACGTTTCAGCCGAACCAAATCATTTTTATCGGCAGCGTCTTTGGGGTTTTCGACTGTGTTTGGCGCTTTGATGGTGTTTGTGGTGGGACATCAGGAATTTAGTATGATTTTTTTGGCGCTGGCGACTGGGTCATTTACGTTTATTGTGGCATCCGAATTAATCCCTCATATTTCTGGAACCAAAAGTCGAAGTGGGATTTTGTATTTCCTGTCTGGTATTATTCTTTTTTATCTGACTTCTGTTTTTCTTGGGCATTTTATTTCACATTAAAATTGGATGAGTAATTTTATATAAAATTACTCCCCCCTTTGAATTCTATGTATAATTGAATTGAAATGAGGGGAGTATGAATTTATCTAAATTTATTTGTATTCTAATCTTAAGCGAGTCTCTGTGCTTCGCACAAACGAAGTCATACGAGGATAGACTATCCCAAATTGCGAATCAAAAAAGCGATCAATCTTTGGGAACGATATCGGGACAAAATAAAGAAGAGATGCGGCACAAAGAACTGTATGAGGCGTATTCCTATACTCAAAGAGAGTCGAAAATCAATCCATCTTTTGATGCCAAAGATTATGTGGAATTTAGGAAAAAGAACAACATATCAGAATATGTTGGAGATGAAGTGGTGAAAGGTTTGATTCAGTCTTCAAAAGAGGAAGCGGTAAAAACGGAAGCCGTTAAACTTCTAGAATCAGAAAAACTTTTGTATGAATCTTATCAGGCGTATAGCGAGTCAAAGAATAAGACCAAGGATGAAAGTGCA
>CAZDSE010000179.1:0-518 GCA_964507905.1 uncultured bacterium
GAAACAGGTTCTAACTATATTATCTCCACCTTGAGTGACTTTGGGATTTGTGGAAGACGGAGTCACCATCGAAACTTTGTATCGCTGGGCAATCGGAGCTCCGGCCAGAGATCTGGAGCTGGCCACTTCACCCAGTATTGCAACCACTCTGTCGCTCGTAATGAGTTTTGTGACGGCGGCCGCGGCATCTTCGGGCTTTCCTTGGTCATCAACGGTTATGATTTTAAGTTGTTTAGAATGAACGCCACCGGCACTATTGACTTCATTTACGGCCAGCATGATTCCATTATGGGTCGACACACCAAATGTGGCTTCTGAACCGGTGAGCGATCCATATTCACCAATTTCGATCAGATTTTTATTTACTTTTTTGGTACAAGACAATGTGAACATGAATGAAAGGACTAAGAATAAAGTTGTGAAACGTTTCATAAGATCCTCCTTTAGAATTTAAAAAAAACTAGCAAAAGGACTGTGCAAAGTCAAACACTGTCTTGAACCCTGCATCTCGATTTTGA
>CAZDSE010000179.1:528-4810 GCA_964507905.1 uncultured bacterium
TTTTTTTTTTTTTTGATTCAAGTTTTTGATTGACAGTGAAAGATCGATTTCATTAGAGTGGCTACGACTTTATGGGTACGTATGACAAGATTACACCGCCCACCAAAGACGGTCAAAAGATTCAGTTTAATCCGGACAAATCATTAAATGTTCCAGATCATCCCATTATTCCTTATATAGAAGGGGATGGAACGGGACCTGATATTTGGAGAGCTTCGCAAAGGGTGTTTGATGCGGCGATTCAAAAGGCCTATGGCGGCAAACGAAAAATTATTTGGTTTGAAGTCATGGGGGGAGAAAAAGCCAATAAGATGTATGGCGATTGGCTACCTCAAGATACATTAAAAGCCATTGAGGAATACGGGATTGCGATCAAAGGGCCGCTCACCACACCAGTGGGCGGAGGCATTCGAAGTCTCAATGTGGCGCTTCGGCAAATTTTTGATCTCTACGCCTGTGTGCGCCCGGTACGATATTTTCAAGGCGTGCCTGCTCCTGTGAAACATCCGGAAAAATTAAATATCATTATATTTCGTGAAAATACAGAAGACGTCTATGCCGGGATTGAATGGAAATCGGGGACTCCTGAGAATAAAAAATTATGGGAATTTTTGACCAAAGAAATGAAAGCCAAAATTCGTCCGGATTCTGGAATTGGTATAAAGCCCATGTCGGCATTTGGTTCCAAGAGGCTGGTCAGAAGGGCCATACAATTTGCGATTCAAAATAAAAAACCCAGTGTGACGTTTGTCCATAAGGGAAATATCATGAAGTTCACCGAAGGCGCCTTTAAAGAATGGGGATATGAACTGGCCCGAGAAGAATTTTCCAATGCGACGGTGACAGAAGACATGGTGACAAATGAATTTAAAGGAAAAACCCCTTCTGGAAAAGTGTTGATTAAGGATCGCATCGCCGATCAAATGCTTCAGCAATTGTTATTGAGGCCGGACGAATACAGTGTGGTTGCGCTTCCCAACTTAAATGGGGATTATTTATCGGATGCAGCGGCTGCTCAAGTCGGTGGACTGGGATTGGCACCTGGTGCAAATATCGGGGATAATTGTGCAATTTTTGAAGCGACCCATGGAACGGCTCCAAAATATGCGGGGCTAGACAAGGTGAACCCAGGTTCAGTAATTTTATCGGGAGTTATGATGTTTGAGCACTTGGGGTGGAAGGAAGCAGGAGACATGATCGTGCGTGCGATTGAAAAAACCATTGCCCAAAAACGAGTGACCTATGATTTGGAGCGACAAATGCAAGGGGCAACTCTTTTAAAATGTTCTGAATTTGGATCCGCCATCATTGAGAACTTGTCGTGAAAAAACGAAATAAAATTACAATTGTTGGATCAGGAAATGTCGGTGCAACTGCTGCTCATTGGGCTGTGACCAAAGAACTGGGTGACGTGGTCCTGATCGATATTATAGAAGGAGTCCCACAGGGCAAAGGACTGGATCTATATGAAGCCACTCCTGTTGAAGGAGCGGATTGCCGTGTACTGGGTACAAATAATTATGAAGACACCAAAGATTCAGATGTGGTGGTGATTACAGCGGGCTCTCCCAGAAAACCGGGAATGAGTCGAGATGACTTATTATTTACCAATCAAAAAATTGTAAAAGCGGTGACCGAACAAGTGGCCAAGTATTCACCCAATGCAATTTTGGTGGTGGTGTCCAATCCTTTGGATGCCATGACGTATGTGGCATTAAAAACATCCGGATTTCCAAAAAATAGGGTCGTTGGAATGGCAGGGGTTTTGGATACTGCCAGGTTTCGGACATTTATCGCAGACGCTTTGAATGTGTCCGTTCAAGATGTGCAAACATTGGTCTTGGGAGGACATGGGGATGATATGGTTCCATTCCCAAGATTGACGACTGTGGGTGGAATTCCACTGACCGAGCTTTTGTCTTCTGACAAAATTCAAGCGTTGGTCAATCGGGCCCGGACCGGTGGTGCTGAAATTGTGAATCTTTTAAAAACGGGGAGTGCTTTTTATGCACCCGGTGCATCAGCCATTGAGATGGTGGAATCCATCTTAAAGGATAAAAAACGAATCCTTCCGTGTGCAGCGTATCTCGATGGGGAATATGGGTACAAAGGAATTTATTTGGGAGTCCCAGTGGTATTGGGATGTAATGGAGTTGAAAAAATTCTACAATTAAAACTTACGGATGATGAAAAGAAATCGCTCAACAAATCTGCAGAGTCTGTCAAAGAACTGATCAGTAAATTAAATATCTAATGAAAGTCCACGAATACCAGGCCAAAGAAATTTTATCTCAATATGGAGTGAGTGTCCCACAGGGGAGAATAGCAGCCACGCCTGAAAAAGCGAAATCGGTTGCCCAAGAATTGGGGGGAAATCTTTGGGTCGTAAAAGCCCAAATTCATGCCGGCGGTCGGGGGAAAGGGGGCGGAGTCAAACTCGCCAAAACCTTAGATGACGTCTATGATCTCTCAAACGCCATGATCGGAATGACGCTTGTGACCTATCAAACCGGCCCCGAAGGGAAAAAAGTAAATCAAGTTTTAATCGAAAAAGGGTACAACTTAAACAAAGAATATTATTTGGCCTTGGTCTTGGACCGTGCCCAAGAAAAAATTGCAGTCATCGCCAGTCCCGAAGGGGGAGTGTCGATTGAAGAAGTGGCACACAAAAGCCCAGATAAGATTTTTAAGGCCTATGCAGATTCTATCGAAGGATTTAATCCCTCAAGTCTCAGTGATCTTTCAAACAAGATGGGCTTTAAGGGAGACACCCAAAGTCAATTTGAAACGATGGTGAATAATCTTTATAAAGCGTTCTTAGAAAAAGATGCATCGATTGTCGAAATCAATCCCTTGGTATCGACCAAAGAGGGAAATCTCTTGGCCTTAGATGCCAAAATGAATTTTGATGACAACGCACTCTATCGTCATCCGGAAATTGAATCTTTGAGAGACATTACCGAGGAAGACCCCAAAGAAGTCGAAGCGTCGAAATTTAATTTAAGTTACATCAAGCTCAACGGCCAAATCGGATGCATGGTGAATGGGGCAGGGCTGGCCATGGCCACGATGGATATTATTAAGCTTGCTGGTAGCGAACCCGCAAACTTTTTAGATGTGGGCGGTGGGGCCACCCAAGAAAGAGTAACCGAAGCATTTAAAATTATTTTATCGGATAAAAACGTGAAAGCAGTTTTGGTGAATATTTTTGGTGGCATCATGCGATGTGATGTCATCGCCAGAGGAATTTTAGAAGCAGTGAAAATGATGCATTTAAATATTCCGTTGGTGGTTCGGTTAGAGGGAACGAATGTCGAAGAGGGACGAAAAATTTTAAAAGAATCCGGACTTAAAATTATTCCAGCAACCACAATGAAAGATGCGGCTGAAAAAGTAGTGAGGTCCATTCAATGAGCATATTGGTGAATAAAAATACAAAGCTCATGGTTCAGGGCCTAACCGGAAAAGAAGGAACTTTTAATGCCCGGCAGTGTGCGGCGTACGGAACAAAAGTAGTTGCAGGGGTTACACCTGGAAAAGGTGGCACTGAGGTGGATGGCATTCCAGTTTTTAATTCAGTTAAAGAAGCGAGAGAAAAAACAGGCGCCAATGCCTCTGTGATATTTGTACCTCCGAAATTTGCGTCTCAGGCTTTAAATGAATCAATAGATGCAAGTTTGGATCTTGTGATTTGTATAACAGAAGGAATTCCAGCTTTGGATATGCTTAAAATCAAACAATATTTAAATAAGCAAAAGAAAACACGACTCATTGGCCCCAATTGTCCCGGAGTCATTACGCCCGGTGAATGTAAAATAGGGATTATGCCAGGACATATTCATAAAAAAGGAAAAGTGGGAGTGATTTCCAGAAGTGGAACATTGACCTATGAAGCCGTGGACCAGTTGACGAGACTGGGTTTGGGGCAATCGACCTGTATTGGAATTGGAGGAGATCCCATCATCGGAACAAACTTTGTGGATCTATTGGGTCTTTTTGAAAAGGATCCGGAAACAGAAGCGATTGTGATGATTGGAGAAATTGGGGGCACCGCGGAAGAAGAAGCCGCCGCCTTCATTAAAAAGAACGTGAAAAAACCAGTGGTGAGCTTTATTGCCGGAATGACCGCACCCGAAGGAAAACGAATGGGCCATGCGGGGGCCATTATTGCGGGAGGAAAAGGAACCGCCAAAGAAAAAATTGAAACATTGAAGGCGGCAGGCGTGCATGTGTCTTTAAGTCCGGCGGATATTGGAAGTACGGTTGCACAAGTATTAGGCAG
>CAZDSE010000180.1:0-4753 GCA_964507905.1 uncultured bacterium
GGGACAGATCAATCCGATCAAGGTCAAATTCATATGACCGCATTAAACCCTGCCTATTCCATGAATTTAATCGATTGGGTGATTGGACAAAAGGTTTTTCTACTGGCGACGCATTCAGATCTGTTGGCGGATTTAAAACAAGAAAAATTAAATGCCCTCAAAGAAGATATCCATTTTCTTTCTGATTTTGTCCTCTACAAAGACAATGCGTCAGATCAAATTCGGCATATTAAAAGTCGATTTAAAGAGGAGTTGTCCAGGGAATTTAATAAGGACGCATACGACTTAGATTCCATGACAGAGGAAATGACTGGGAAGTATCAAAAAAAATTGGATTCAATCACCGGATACCTCGACGACACCACAAATGAATTCGTTTTGCCCTTACCCATCCAAAATTTACCTTATTATGACGAGCTGGGCTCACCTGAAGATTTGATAAAATACTATGCGGGCCTTGGAGACGCGATTTATTTTACTGAGCAAAGCTGCCCACTGGCCCTGCCCTATTATGAGCGCGCTCAGAGGTCATATCTGAAACATCAGGGAAAGTTAGACGAAGAAGAGTTGCGTCTTCTGGGATGGGATTCAATGACCATCTCTCTTAAGCTTCTGGCGTGCCATATTGGTAAATATGATCACACACACCTGGCTGACTTATTTAGAGAATTAAAAAAAACAGATTCGAGTTTCATGTTTTTATCCGGAGATCCCTTTTTTCAGTCAGTCAGAGATGTGCTTTCCACCTCGGATGATTTTGGGGATTTTCAATTCAATATGTGGCTTTTGTGGTCAATGACTCAAAAAACGGATACTTCGATAGAATTTCCACATCGGTCTTATACGTTGGATATGGCTTCTTCATCCCTCCAAATGAGGATGAATGGGCAAGTGGTCAAAACATTTAAACTGTCCTCATATAAAGGCCAGAAGACTTTAAGTGAAAACGAAGGTGTCATTTTTATAGAAACGAAGACAGAAAAAAAATCGGCCATTTCAATTTTTAATCCCATGTCATTGATTCATCACGGAATGCTGGCATATGATTCACGATCAAATCCAGTTCCGGATATTCTCGAGACAGGGCTATTGCATTCCGATCAATTTTATCCATTTTTAAGCCCCATCGTCTACAAGTCGAATATTATGACTGCACTGCTCCCATTGTGGTCCGCCGACAATCCAATGATTCACATGTTTTTGTTGGGAACTCTTTCTCAAATCCCAGATAATATGGACAATGCTATACCCCTCTTATTGAAAATCTCGTACGATGTGGGCGAGGTTGATTTTATGAAAGAGGCTTCCATTGGTTTATTGGGAAAGACACAAATTTATACGAATATTGTGGCCAGCCGTCTTCAGGAAATCGTTTATTTGGGTGATTTACAAGCAGGAATCTCCATCCATATGAGGATAAAAGCGGCGGATGCACTCCGATTCATTCAAAAAAATGAAGCAATCATCGCACTCAATTATATGGAGGGAGCCCCAAATAAAGATGAGTTTTCCTATGGGGATCGTGTCATTTTTAAAAATGCATCCATCGCTCTAGAACCTTACTCTCCAGATTCTTTGCCTTACTTAATTCAAGAGCTTTCCAGTGATTCGTGGCAAAGGCGCTTTGGAGCAGCTCGTGCAATTGGAAAAATGGGGGCACATTCAGAAGTGGCCGTGCCAGCTCTAATCCAGGCAGGAGATTTTCCAAATGACATCAGCTTAGATGCAAGTCTTGATTATCTCGATACAAAATTGCGCCCAGATGAGAAGAAAATCGTTCTTAATGAAATAATTAGTTCACTTGGGAATTTTGGGCCGAGTGCCAAAGATGCGATTCCTCACTTAAAAAACTTGTGGCTTATGCCCGTTCGTAAATACGTTGATGCCCTTGATGTTAATCTCATATTGGCAATGGGCCAAATTGGAATAAATGACGCCGAGGTGCTGGCACTTTTAAGTTATTATGCACAGCATGACGGTTATGAAGCGTATCAGCGCGTGGGAAATGAGCCGCTTCAAAAAATAGAGTCCTCGGTAGATAATTCTCAAAAAAGATTAATCGAATTGCTCTCAAGCCCAATTTGGGAAATTAGATTTGGCGCTATGTACGCTTTGAAAAGAGTCGCCCCAGTCAGTACGACTGCAGTGCCCCAACTGGGACATCTTCTTAAATTGGATCAAAACTTAGGCTACTTAGACTTTCCGGAGCAGGCAGATCTATTGGCCGTCATTGATTTTCTGGTCAAGATTGGGGTTAATAATTCGGATGTGCAAAATTCAGATGTGAAAGATGCCCTCATAGCTGCATTGGATAATCCAGACGAAAATGTGAGAGAGAAAGTGATTCAAATTCTGGGCACAATGAATCCCAATGTTTCAGGGGTTGTGGAAGGCTTAAAAAAAGCAGTGAATGACCCCAGAAATCAATGCAAAGCCATTTTACAACTGTGCAATATGGCCAAAACAAATTCAGAAGTCATTCCGGCAGTATTATGGACGCTCAATCATGAGAATAGTAAAGTGCAAATCGATGCCATTTATGCAGTAGAACGAATGGGCCCAACTGCTCAATTTGCGATATCACCTTTATTCCAATTGGCCATGGACAATAGTGACGCTCGCAGAAAAGAAAGGGCGATAGATGCGCTATCGTCCATTGGACCCAGTGCGCTCGCTTATCTGAGCTATGCTTTAAGGAATGAACGAACATATGCTCGTTATGGCGACCATAGAGAATTCCATCATCCCAACGTCTTAAGTGTGATCAGCACATTTCCAACTCAGACAATACCCATGTTATTGCAGTCCCTTTCGAGTCAAGATCCATTGGAGCAATATGGAGCCATCATCGGATTAAGAAATATATATGCCATAGGCGTTCATGTTAAGCTTCCAGACTCAGTATATGGCGAGTTCATTCTTGAGGTACGCAAGTACGAAGAGCAGGTTACGGCCGCTTTAATTGAGATCTGGAAAACAGAGAATGATTCTGACGCGAAAAGCAAGGCTTTCTCTGCTCTGCTGGAAATTAAGACAGAAAGTTACAAAAAATTAGAGATTTTGATTCAGGAATACCAACAAGAAAAGGACAATGACAAACGAATCCTCATATTGTTTGACTTGATTCGGATAAAGTATGGTTATAATGAAATTGTTCCTGTATGCAAAACAGCATCAGAAGATGAGTGTCCTCAAATACGAGAACTCTCAATTTATTTTCTTGCGACCAAATTATCCCCCTACTCTCATCACGAAAAACCTTATCGCGAAGAACCTTCTTTATTCGATGCAGAGCCCATCCTTCGCCGAGCACTGAGAGATAATAATCCACTGGTTCGAAAATGGGCGGAATCCGGGATGGAGCGCATTAAGAAAACCTCTAAAAGATAGGATCTGCATATCCAGCCGCAAATTTCGTCGCTCTGTCGACCCAAAATTGTCACTTTTGCAGTCACATCGTCGGTAAATTCCTGCTAAGTCCTTGAAATCTTTGATACTCGTAACTTGGCATACTCTTTGCTCTATATATCAATAGGAGACTTATATTTATGAAAAAAGTGAATTTGATTCGAGGTGTCGCAATCAGCTTTTAAATCTTTGTCGTGGCGCTGTTATTGGGATGTGCCATGGATACGCAAGATGCAGAAAAGCAAAAGACAGAAGGCCTTAAACCCAAAATGTCCTTTATGCCGCTTGTTCCCCCACAAGATGTCCAGACCAGCTTGGAACAGTCCAAACAACCTGTTGAACCTGCCGCACCGACAGAACCTGCACCGGCCACTCCCACACCCGATGCAACGGCAAAAGCCGCAGATCCTGCAACACACAGTGAAGATGCCACACCGGCAAAACCTGCAAGAGCAGATGCCAAACCAGAATCCGATTTGGCCAAAGAAATTGAAGATTTGATCAGTCCCCTTCCAAAAATTGACATTCCCCATGTGGGACTTCATGTAAATCCGGATAAGATCAAACATAAGATCGTTATTTCATTGGTCAGCGATGATGAACGATTCGGCGATGTTGAAGAAATTGAAGTCGACATGGCAGATCATGCATATTACAGTGCAGCCATTTTAATGCCCAAAGATCAAGTCGCAAAGTTAAGCATTGTGAGACAAACTGGATCTCGCACACAAAATTATGATTATGAATTGACCCGTGTCCATCATGGGATCAATGGCGAAATTATCGTTCAATCCGATGACAATGCCCAAAAGAATATTAGGGATTTTGGCGAAACATTTACAGTCAGAGTGAGAAATCCAAAGACAGGAGAGATTCACGTCATTCAAAAACCACTCTATCGAAAAGTGGAGGGTGAACATCCGGTCTATATTGTGAAAAAAATAGATGGAAACTGGACGGCATCATTTGAAACAGAAATTGAAAGAGCTTTTTATCAAATGCGTGAAGAACGAAAACTGAAAGATCAAAAGCGACTGATCACAGAAAAAGAATTTGTGGAGTATCAAGAGGGCGTGAACTTTAATACGTTGCGTCAAGAACTCTTTTCTTCATTATTGGCAACGCCCGAAGTTCAAGAGGTTATCTCTGATCTTGGAATTGAAGTTCGTGTCGATGATATTATTTCTATAAGTAGTTATATAACCATTGAGGCAAGCAGCCAAGCTATTGAAACAACTAATGAATCTCATTAATTTGAATTGAATTTCATTCTCCTTTTCTTATTTTTCACTAAATTTTAATTAAACCTCTCATTTTTTAAATCGTCATAACCGATAAGAGAGTT
>CAZDSE010000181.1:0-503 GCA_964507905.1 uncultured bacterium
TTTAGTGGGGTGACATCGACGTCGATATTGGTAGGAATATTTTGAGGAAGACATTTAATATCCACTTCACGTAGAACGGGCTGAACGATTCCACCTTGTTGAAGTCCTTCTGCTTTTCCTGTGAAATGCAGTGGCACCTTAACCGTCACTGTCTTTTTCAAATCCAGTTCATAAAAATCAATATGTGAGTAATGAAACGTAACCGGATGCTTTTGGATGTCTTTTACGATGACAGTCCGTTTTGGATTTTTTGAACCTTCTTCAATGAGGCTCAAAAGTGTATTAATACCGCCACCCTGCACCAGGGCTTTTTTAAGAGAGGCTGGGTCGATTGAAATGGAGGTGCTTTTCTTTCCCTTGCCGTAGATTACTGCGGGAACAAAGCCTTTGGTCCTTAATTTTCGAGAAAATTCTTTTCCCGATTCCTCTCGGCTAACTATTTTTAATTCGATTTGAGCCATACATTCCTCCTTAAACTAAATAAATAAACTACTCACAGAATC
>CAZDSE010000181.1:513-4235 GCA_964507905.1 uncultured bacterium
ATTGAGAGAACTTTTACATTTTTTGCGGTTCGAAATTCTTCTCTGAGTGGAATTGAATTTGAAACCACGATTTCTTCAAAGCCGATCTTCATAATTCTCTCAAATGCAGGGCCAGAAAAAACCCCATGAGACGCACAAGCAAACACACGACTCGCTCCTTTGTCAAGAACGAGTTGTCCGGCTTCGCTCAAGGTTCCTGCCGTGTCGACGATGTCATCCACAATAATGGCCGTTTTTCCTTCAACGTCTCCGATGAGGCTCATGGCTTTGGCCTGATTGGGACCGAGCCTTCTTTTATCAACGATAGCGAGACCCGCATTCAAACGCTTGGCATACGCTCTGGCGCGTTCAACACCACCGGCATCGCATGACACAATGACCAGATGATCTCCCGTGCCCAATTTTTCTTTTAGATAGCTCACCATGACGGGTGACGCATACAAATGATCAAAAGGAATATTAAAAAATCCTTGAATTTGTCCAGCATGAAGATCCATGCTGATCACTCGGCTGACGCCGCTGGCAGTAATGAGATCTGCCACCAATTTCGATGTGATGGGAGTCCTGGGGGCTACTTTTCGATCCTGTCTGGCATATCCATAATAGGGGATCACTGCGGTGATGCTGGCTGCCGATGCACGTTTTAAGGCGTCAATCATAATCAAGAGTTCCATGAGATTCGTATTAACCGGCGGGCACGTGGATTGAAGTACAAATACATCATGTCCACGAACGGATTCTTCCACTTGAACGAAGATTTCTCCGTCGCTAAACCGTTTGACCACGCATTGGCTTAACGGGATCTCCAAAAATTGGCCAATATCCAATGCCAGTTCTGGATTTGAATTTCCTGCGAATATTTTTAACTGTTTTTCATTCATTGTCATGTTCTCTATCCTCTAAACTGGCTGGGGCGGTAGGATTCGAACCTACGAATGCAAGGTCCAAAGCCTTGTGACTTACCGCTTGTCGACGCCCCAATAAAAGTTTTGCTTAAGTGCTTGCTTCTTCTTTTTCATCTAGTTCTTTTGGTTCTTTAGAATGTTTTCCCTCTTTCTGGCTTTGCTCATATTCGGCCAACACTTTGGATTCAATTAAGTCTCGCGTTTCATTGTTTAGGGGGTGGGCCGTGTCTCGAAACGTTCCATCTTTTCGTTTCTTGCTTGGCATGGCGACGAAAAGACCTTTCGAGCCTTCAATAATTTTAAGGTCTCGGACCACAAAGCAGTTATCGATTGTGATGGTCACATATGCTTTTAGTTTCTCTTCATCGACTGGAAAAACTCGGACTTCTGTAATCTCCATGAGTCCCCCTTTTTTTAACCAATCCACTTTATCCACGTTGCGTCAAATTTACGAGCCGCTTGTTTGGCTTGCCGTAAATTCTCAAAGACGCCATAGATGCTTGGACCGCTTCCACTTAAGGATGCGATAACTGCTCCAGACTCGATCAAGGTGTCTTTGGCTTTTTTCAAAATTGGAAACTTTGGGAAAATGACCTTTTCAAAATCATTTTTCCAATTTTTCTCATCTGAAAAAAACGTCTTGTTTTTAACATTCCCACTTTTTTTTGTCAACGATAAGCCCCCGCGATCCCACTCGTCATATGCCCAGGGGGTATCAATCATAAATCCAGGATTTAACAGGAGAATTGGTTTTTTTAATTTTAATGAAACTGGCTTAAATTGATCTCCCTTTCCCCAAATCAGGGCAGGTTTCTCAAGAATGAAAAAGGAGACATCCGATCCCAACTGGGATGCAAGCCTCAAAAGTTCTTTTTGGGTCAGAGGATTTCCAAATAAAGAATTGAGAGTGAGAAGGGTTGCGGCCGCGTTGGAGCTTCCCCCGCCCAGCCCCGCACCGAGTGGAATCTTCTTTAGGATATGGATTTTAATATGGGGGGAGAGTTTTGTTTTTTGAAAAAATAAGTGTGCTGCTTTCCAGACGAGATTGTCTTTTGGCTTTGGCAAGTGCTTGGCAAAGGAGCGTTTGGATAGAGAACGATCCAAAGATATAGAAAGGTCAATTCGAGGAGAGGAGATTTTCTGGATTGGGATGGTAAACGTCACCACATCCCCGATATGATGAAGCGGGATCATGAGACTTTGGATGTTGTGATACCCGTCAGGACGTTTCGAGTCTATAAAAAGGAAGAGATTTATTTTTGCAGGAGAAAAGACAACTTTCTTATTCAACTTTGATGACCAAGAGTCTCAGCCCATCGTCTCTAAATACTCTAAAGAGATAGGATTTGCCTTTCTTAAAGCCAGAAACGAGATCTGTAAATTCAGATGTCGATGCTATTTTCTTTTGATCCACTTCCGTAATGATATCGCCTTTTTCGAGACCTGCTTTTTCTGCAGGACTGTCCGAGACGACATCCGTCACAATCACGCCTGCTGGAATATTGAGCTTATCTTTTAGCTCTGGATAATTTTTGACATCATCGACTTCTAGTCCCAGTTTAATTTTTTGTTCCTTCTTTTCTTCTTTGGGAGAAAATTTTCGTTTTGTCCCTCGGTCAGTTTCCTCTTTGCGTTCAATGGGCGTAATGGCGACTATTTTTTCGCTGCCTTCACGAAGGATTTTCATAGATGCCGCAGTTCCCACTTTGGCTTGCGCAACGGCTTGTAACAAATCACGGGGATTTCGAACCGTTTTTTTGTTAAATTCAACGATGACGTCATACACTTTAAGTCCTGAGAGATCTGCGGGTTCTCCTTTAATGACCTCGGCAATGACCACCCCTTCTTGTCCCTTCTTCAGTTTAAAGTGTTTCACCAGATCAGGTGTCAACTCAAACCACTGGATGCCAATAAATCCCCGAATGGCATGGCCCGTCTCAATCAATTGAGGAATAATATTTTTGGCCACATTGATGGGGATTGCAAATCCAATGATTCCCTGGGCCCGGGCGTCGGTTGCCACATTGATTCCAATCACTTCTCCATGGGTATTAATCAAAGGTCCACCGCTATTTCTCATGTTAATAGAAGCATCGGTTTGTATGTAGTCATTATAAGGATGGGTGGTTCCTTCTCCAAAAAGTCTTTCTTTGGCGCTAATAATTCCATGGGAAACTGTATGTCCATAACCAAACGGATGTCCGATGGCCAACACCCATTCTGCGACTTTAATTTTATCTGAGTCTCCGAGAGGGGCGACTGGAAGATCGGTTTTGGTAGTGATTTTTAAAACCGCAATGTCGGTTCGAATGTCTGATCCGATGACTTTGGCGTCAAAACTTTCTTTGGCTTCTTCGGACAACTTAACTTTAATTTCATCCGCTTTATCAATGACGTGGTGATTTGTAATGATATATCCGTCTTTGCTGATCATAAATCCAGATCCCAAACTTTGTTGCTTATAGTCTTTGGGAACATTGGGCATGCCTTCAAAAAAATCTTCGAAAAATTTCCGAAAGAAATCGTCTCGGTCCATTCCTTTAAATTGCGCCTGGGCTTTGACGTTTTGGGTGGTGTGGATATTGACTACGGTTGGTTTTAAAAGCTCTGCAATTTTAACAAATGCGTTTCCATTCTCAGAAGACGGCATGAGTGGACTATTTTCAGTCCAAATTTTGGTTTCTCCGATGGCTTTGGATAATTCTTCTTTCTGAGAGAGATAAACAAATGTGACCGATGCACCCAAGACAAATACAAAGAAAATAAGTAAATATTTTTTCATAAATGTTATCACCCTTTATGTTGAACTTCTGTATA
>CAZDSE010000181.1:4245-4727 GCA_964507905.1 uncultured bacterium
TTGTCCTCGTCTTCTGTTAAATTTCCTTTGGTTTTTTCTTTGAGCAATGTCAAAAGATCAATATTTTGTTTGGCCTCTGTTAAATTTTTTTCAATTTTATTATTTAAAGGATTGGGAGTCACTCCCAAATTGATGAGCACAGCTGAGCCGAGTGAAAAAACAAACGTTGAGAAATCTAGGGTTTGACTGGACTCTGGATTAGACATATTGGCGATAGTTTCTGAGTTTTTCAATTCTTTGTTCGATCGGAGGATGGGTACTAAACAGTTGTAACATGCTTCGACCCGTTAATGGATTAATAATAAACATATGAGACGTGGCTGGAGTTGCGTGTTCCATTGGTTGCTCATGTGCGGCCTGATGAATCTTTTGAAGTGCAGCGATTAACCCATACGGTCCACCGGCCATCTGAGCTCCAGAAGCATCGGCTTGAAATTCTCTCGACCGAGAAATGGCCATTTGAATCAGAGCCGCAGCCAAAG
>CAZDSE010000182.1:0-4723 GCA_964507905.1 uncultured bacterium
GAAAACAAACCCAATCCAAATCATTTTTTTGAACATTAGCATAACCAAATAAAATTAAAGTGATCCACGTCAGTTAATCCAAGTTGAAAGCGGCATTAATATCCCGTTAGGTCAAAGGTATCGAAAAACATTTAAACATAGGAGGTGTTCAATGAAAAGAATAATGTCACTGGCAATTCTTATCGTCATGGTCCTTGCTTTCAATAGCATTGCGGATCCGGCTCCGTGGGTAAAGGGACCGTTCCGTATCGATCCAGCCGTGATGCACAAAGACTCGATCACTGGACAGATGAATATTTTGTTCACTGATCAAGTATTCTTTGGGGTACGATTGGATCTTGATAAACCCGTCATGGGCCGAAATCAGTATTCCTCGAAGGAACAATCGTTGTTTGTGGTCAATCGAGAAAGTGGAAATCAACAGGTCATTGTTATTTTTAAACTCAATGGCCCGGTCCATAAGTGGTATTTTGTAACGGTTACCCATTCGAATCCTGGCATTGAAGCCGCATTTCAGGGATCGATATTTAGAGTTGATGCGACGCTAAAGGAAATAGAAGATGCCGTTAAAAATGGAGTCGATCAAATGCCCGCCAGCTGGAAACCCGTGGGATCCGTGAATTTGGGAGAGTATTTAATCGAAGAGGATTAAGGTTTTTGCCATTGGACCCTGGGGAGTTGGTCCTTGTCATGACAAGAATAACATCCATCGGGGTCCAAATTGGGCATAAGTCTCTTTTGATCGGTATGACACACCGTGCATTTCCCCTGATATGTCCCTGCCAAAGCTGCGTGATCGCCATTCGTTAGATCTTCTGAATGTGGAATCAGCGTGTGACAACTGCTACAGGACACAAATTGGTCTGGATGGGCCGTTTGCATGTGGCCATTTTCCTCATGACATCTTAAGCATGCGTTTCCTTCATACGTATACATTTGTCCATGATTATGAGGGATCGCCCACTTGGCCTTATGCGGATATGTATGGCAGCCATAACACGATACCTTGGCCGATCCTCCCGAATAATCAAATGCATGACACGACGTACACAGTTTCCGATCTTTGAAATATTCCTCCCCATGCAACACCGTGGTTTTAAATTCAGGCGAATGAGGGAATATGGCTTTCGTGGCTTCTGAAACTTGGGATTCAACCCCTGGCACCTCTGTTTTGGTCGGTCTATTACACGCCACAACCAACAATGCCAATATCAAAAATGTATATTTACTCATAAATTTTCCCTCTATAAACCTATCGGCAAAATACACTGAAAACTAAAAAAAAATTATGAGGTAGGTCACAAAATATTTAATGGTGCGCCCGGAGGGAATTGAACCCCCAACCTACAGATCCGAAGTCTGCCGCTCTATCCAGTTGAGCTACGGGCGCATGGGTTTTTTCTTTTATACATCTCAGTAATCACATTTCACAATCAAATTTTCGATCATTCAATCCACCGTTGCAAATTCGCAAAATTGAGATATATAGAGCACTCATGTCACGAGATGGGAGGCAATATGAATAAACAACTTATATCTTCATTATTTTTTATGCTTGTAATGGGCTTTTCTGTAATGCTCACCCCAAACATTTCAGCCCAGAGTATATCAGCCCAAAGCTTACCCGATAGAGAGGTGAGAGAACGCTTCACACTTCTTGAACAAAAGATCGATGAGACAAGACAGCAACTTGCGCCACAAAAAAAAAAAGCAATCCGAATAGATCCCTTGGAAGAAAGAATGGCAAAATTAGAAGCAGCCATCCAACATCCAGCAGAATCACACTGGAGCTGCTCGTCACTGTGCACAGGAGATGACCAATATCATACCGGCAAACAATATATTGTCACCGGAGAAGGAAATACCGCCAAGGCTGCGTATGATAATATGTATGCCCCATGCATTAAGACAATTAGGTATGGAGTCAAAATGTTAGTGGGTGATTCTATTTATGCAACGGTTCTAAATGCCTGTGTTAAAGATTAAATCAAAAATCGCTAATTTAAAAACACTCCCAAAAGTCGAACTTCATCGGCATCTCGAAGGATCGATTCCCATTCCGCTCGTACTGGAATGGAGTCGGAAATTTAATTTGCCATTGCCGGTAACAAATCCGGAACAAAATATCCAAGTCCTAAACCCCCTGCCCTTCTCTCAGGTGTTGGATAAACTTTTATACCAACAGCGCTGCTTTCAAGACTTAGAAAGTGTAGAGACTCTCACCTATGAAGTGTTAAAAGATATTGCCCAAGACAATATAAAACTCATTGAACTTCGATTTAGCCCGGGATTTATGGCCGAACCCAAATCCCTCTCGTTTGATTCCATTATGGAAGCCACCTTAACCGCCAAGGAGCAGGCCGAAAAAGATTTCGATATGGAAGTCGGATTTATTTTAATCAGCAGTCGAGACTTTGGAGTGGAGGTGTGTCAAAGCACAATTGATTTGGCCCTTCGGTGGAAAAAAGAAATTGTGGGAGTGGATTTGGCCGGAGATGAAACCAAGTTTCCATCTGAATTATTTGAAAAACCATTTCAAAAAGCAAAGGAAGCCGGCCTTCATATTACAATCCACAGTGGTGAAGTATCGCATTCATCTGAAATTCAAGTATCGGTGGATCGCTTACATGCCGAGCGCATTGGACATGGGGTTCAAGCCATTCATGATCCAGATACCATCCACATGTTGGTTCAAAAACAAATTCCTTTAGAAATTTGCCCAACCAGTAATGTCATGACCGGTGCGGTCGAATCTTTATCAGCCCATCCCATTAAAAAATTACTGAATGCGGGAGTTCCTGTCACCATTAACTCAGATGATCCCACGTTATTTGGGACCACACTCACTCATGAGTATGAAGTCTGCGTCCATCAGTTGGGCTTCACTCAAATGGAGATTCAAAAAACAATTCTGACCAGCTTTGGGCACTCCTTTTTATCGAAAGAACAGAAGGAACGGGCTTGGAAAAAATATTTTAAATTCCTTGAAAACCAATAATTTGCTGTGATACGTTCTAGTCACTTTATGTCTTCATTTATTTCTTCAGAAGAAGAGCTAAAAAAACTCGGGTTTGGCCATAACAAAAATGTCTATTGGGGACTGGTCACTTCTCAGCTAACCGAAGAAGCCGTTAAGAGAGGCGAAGGAAACCTGGTCCACTTGGGCCCCCTTGTCACCAAAACCGGAAAACACACTGGACGTGCAGCCAATGACAAATACATCGTTAAAGATGGAACGACAGAGAAAAAAGTCTGGTGGGATCAAAACAATTCTTTCACTCCAGAAAAGTTCAACTCTCTCATAAAGAAAGTGACTCAACATCTTGAAATCAGAGATATATTTGTTCAAGATTGTTATGTGGGCGCCGATTCAGAGCATCGATATGGAGTGCGAGTCATTACGGAACAGGCATGGCACAGCATTTTTGTTCGCAATATGTTTTTTAGACAAGAAGCTGGATTCATTCATCCGAATCCTTCAACAGATGGCACGAAAACAGGAACTTGTATTATTTTAAATTTCACAACAGGAACTGTGCTTATTGGGGGCACTGCGTATGCGGGTGAAATTAAAAAAGCCATTTTTACTCTTCTTAATTTTTGTTACCCCGATGAAAATATTTTCCCCATGCATAGTTCGATTAATGTCGGAAAAAATAAAGATGTCGCATTGTTTTTTGGTCTCTCGGGAACAGGGAAAACAACCCTTTCCACAGATCCTGATCGAGAATTGATTGGTGATGATGAACATGGTTGGGGACCCAATGGAACATTTAATTTTGAAGGCGGCTGTTACGCAAAGGTCATTCGCCTGTCTCAAAAAACAGAGCCTGAAATTTTTTCGACCACCCAGCGGTTTGGTACCATCTTAGAAAATGTCGTTTTTGATCCAAAAAATCGCACACTGGATTTAAATAGCGAAACCATCACAGAAAATACCAGGGCATCTTATCCGATTTCCTATATCTCTCTTGCGTCATCAACGGGCTTGGCAGGCCATCCCAAATATATCGTAATGCTCACGGCAGATGCGTTTGGAGTGTTGCCTCCCGTTTCTAAATTATCAACAGAGCAAGCGATGTATCATTTCATTTCCGGCTACACAGCCAAACTCGCAGGCACGGAAATTGGAGTGAAAGAACCATCGGCCACGTTTAGCACCTGCTTTGGCGCTCCATTTATGCCCAGACCCTCTGCCGATTATGCCAATCTTTTGGGTCAGCGGATGAAGCAACATAAAGCCACAGCATGGCTCATTAATACCGGCTGGACAGGGGGCGGTTATGGCGTAGGCTCTCGGATGAGCCTTCCGTATACCAGAGCCATTTTAAAAGCCATTTTTTCAGGTGAACTTGAAAAAGTTCCAACCGAGACAGATCCCTTTTTTAATCTTCAAATTCCAAAATCTTGTTCCGGAGTACCATCTGAAATTTTAAATCCCAAAAATACCTGGAAAGACAAAGCAGCATATGACGCCACCGCAAAAAAACTGGCAAATCAGTTCGTTCAAAATTTCAAAAAATTCTCATTCGAAGATTTGGCCAAATATGGGCCGAAGGCCTAAGCGAATTGTTCCGGGTAAATTTGTTCTCACCACTGATAGCACGTAACAGAAAAATAAAAAAAGATTACTGGCGATCTTTTTTTATTTTTCTATCTGCTCCACCGAAAACTGCACAAAAAATAACTATCGCCAGCGATAGTAGATTGCCTACTTTTATAC
>CAZDSE010000183.1:0-4687 GCA_964507905.1 uncultured bacterium
TCCTCACAAATTGATGGCATTTTAAAAACTAAATTCTCCTATTTAAAAGATCCAAAAGTGACCATCCACCTTCCCAAATGCAAATCCAAAATAGAAATTCATAGCCAAATCATCAAGTTTGACACGGTTAAAAAAGATTTTATGTTTGAAAATGATGTCGTCGTAAAAATGAATACAGGAATTTTAAAAACGAATTTTTTAAAATTTAATCTCACTCGCTTGGACGTCACTTCGTTTGATACCTATGCATTTCATGCCAAAGGTCGCTCCAAACCCATCTCCGGACAATCTTTCTACGGTGACGCATCGACCCACTCGATTCAGCTGTTTAATCTTAAAGACTCCGCAAATCGTAGCCTAAAAATATCTCTTCTCTAGAGTTTATCTTTCTGAAATTTAGAAAGAAAAAATTAAGACTGAATTTTTTGACACATGACTAACAAATTACGGCATTTTTAATAGCCATATTAAGAACAGAGAAAAAAATGAATAATTTCGGCCTATAAGCATAAATAAAATCTGGCACAGGGATTGCTACATATAAAAGTATGAGATTTTATCAGAAAGCGATTGGATTGGTTATCGTGGCAGCCCTTTTGGTGCCCCCATCCCCATCATTTGGCAATCCGGTTCGGGATGTCAAAGATGCCCTAAGAAGCACCGGAATGTATCCCGCCTCTAATACGAGATTAATCGCAGAGATTGGCTTGGTAATTGGAGATGTTCTTTTTACACAGAAGATGCTGCAGGCACATACCAAAAATGGACTGATGTTGATCAGTCTATCTTATCCAGAGCTTCGGACTCACTTGGATCACCAAGGGTTAAGCCGGATCTGGAAAATTCTTCATCAAACATCTCCAGGTGAAACCGCTGAACTGAACGGAATATTGCAAGGCGTAAAAAATGCTCAACTTTCCGAACCAGCCTTTCAAGCCATGCTCTCAAAAATGGCGAGTGCGAATCGGATAAGATATCTTTGTGCGATGGGTGGGATCACCGTTCTGATTATTTTAGGGGCGGATTTACTCATCAATGCTATGGTTTCAACGGCAGATGCTGCAGAATTAACGAAAGAGGATCGTCTCCAAGAAATGCAACAGTCAATTCAAGCATATGAGGCCACCCCGGATGACCCCAAAATTCAGCAAACGATGGTACATAATGTCTCAGCATATCTAAATTTAGAAATCTCAGATTTTGAAGAAAAATATCAACATTTTAGGCATAATATATCGGAACTTTTTCACAAAACCGAAATACAACGTCCCGAGATTCAGAAACTATTGGATGAAGATCATTCCGCCTATTCTCAAGGAATGGACATCTATACATCGATGAGAGAAACCGTAAACCAACTGAAAATTGCCAAAAATGAAACTGAAATCCAAAGCGCATTGGAGCATTTAAATTCTAGTGAGGATTCGACAGAGTCATCAGAGTTTGAAGATTTTGAAGAACGACTCATGCTGGCCACATTGAAATACGGATATCTTGATCCCGCGATGAACGTGATTGATTTGTCTGCGAAGAATAATTCAGAAAAAATGATTCAAAAAATTATTTCAATCGTTCAGGATTCATTTCATGGAGTGGGTGATGTTTCAGTGGGCCGCGCAGCTCAACTGATGACCGGTCTTTCGGGTAACGTCACGAATTTATCAATTGAATCCTTAGAAACATTAAACACTATTTTAGCCGAAGTGGATTTTTCCAAATCAGGGCACGATGTTTGGCTTAAGAGCCGACTTCTCAATTGCGGCATGTTTGTCCATCGCGAACTGAAGTATCGACACCAAAAATAAGTCAATCCTACTTGACTTTTTAAGCTTAAAATTCAAACTATATATATGAACATAGCCAACTTAAACACTCGTTATTTTTTCATTTTCTTCATCTGTTCAACGCACGCCTTTAAATCCTTTGGCAGAGGAGACACAATTTCAAAAGATTCTTGGGTCACGGGGTGCAAAAAAGAAATTCGTTCAGCATGAAGCGCAAGTCGGGACAATAATGGTCTTTCTATCTCATTCCTTTTAAATAAATACCGCCGTTTCAGTTTAGACAAATAAATCTCATCATTGATTAAACCGTACAATTTATCACACACCAAAGGACATCCGATGGACGCCAGATGCACACGGATTTGATGCGTTCGCCCAGTTTGGGGCATTAGCTTTAGCCAACTGTATTCTTGAAAGGATTCCAATACCTCCAGTCGAGTCACAGATGGCTTTCCTTTGTCATGCACAATCCTCAATTGTGGATCGTGTCGACAGACCTCAATCGCTTTATGTATTTCCATATCTTTCTCTGGCGGACACCCATGCACAAGCCCATAATATATTTTTTGAACCTCTCTATGCTCGAAGGCCAGACTTAACAATCGATGGGCTTCTTTATATTATAAAAAAATAATAACCCCAGATGTATCCCGATCCAGACGATGAACGACAAATATTTTAATTTTTAATTTTTTCTCCAGAAGTTCCAGAGCCGACTGTCCCTTCTCCTTCTGCCATCGATCCGGAATCACAAGCATCCCAGACGGTTTGTCTATGGCCAGCAGTGCATCATCTTCGTAAAGGTTTTTAAAAAGGGACATTGCCCTCTATGTACCACAAACATGTTCTTTTGACATAATTTCATATTTTGAATATTGTGAACGACATATGAACAACACAGAAAATGTCATCATTATCGGTGGTGCGTGCGCGGGGTTAACGGCGGCGATTTATACGGCCAGAGCCAATTTAAATCCGTTCGTTATAGAGGGATATAGCGCGGGGGGACAGCTGATGCTGACCTCTGAAATTGAAAATTATCCAGGATTTCCCAAAGGAATTTTGGGGCCAGAACTCATGGACCTCTTTCGAAAACAAGCCGAACGATTTGGTGCAAGAATTTTAACCAAAGATGTCACACGAGTGGACTTTTCTAAAAAACCTTTTTCGATCTGGGTGGAAGAAGAAAAGTTTCAAGCCAAGTCAGTCATCATTGCCACAGGCGCCAAAGCCAATCTATTGGGTCTGAAAAATGAAAGTCGACTCATGGGCAAAGGGGTTTCCACCTGTGCGGTCTGCGATGGGGCTTTTTTTAAAGGCATGAAAGTCGCAGTCACCGGCGGCGGAGACAGCGCAGTCGAAGAAGCCATTTTTTTAACTAAATTTGCATCCGAAGTCTCTCTCATTCACAGACGCTCCCAATTGAGAGCGTCTAAAATCATGCAAGAGCGCGCGTTCAATAATCCCAAGATAAAATTGGTGTGGGATACCGTCGTCGAAGACGTGCTTGGGGAAAATGAAGTCAAAGGACTCAAACTAAAAAATGTAAAAACCAATGAAACATCATCACTTGTTTGCGAGGGATTTTTTGTAGCGATCGGTCACACACCCAATACCCAATTATTCGAAGGACAATTAAAACTTCTTCCCAACAAATATATTGAAACCAAACCCAACTCCACAAAGACCTCCACCGACGGAATTTTTGCTTCTGGAGATGTCCAAGATTTTGTTTTCCGTCAGGCAATTACCGCTGCGGGAAGCGGCTGCATGGCGGCTTTGGAATGCGAAAAATATTTAGAAAATTCTCACACCTAATTTTGCAATAATATCAATAGATTGTGTGTTTACATAAAAAAATACACAATAGATGGTACATTTTCGTTGACACCAAAATGTAGAATTCTTATAGTGAAAGTAGAATTTGTAAAAAAAATTCTAAATCATTTTTCTAAATCATTAAAAGTTATTAAGTGATGAAAAAAAGGGTGTAACTTTTGGTGGATATTTGCGTCCGAAATCGGGTATTTTGCGAAAACGAAGTTGTGGTGGGTAAAAAAACAGAGGGCAGACATGAAAATTAAAAAGATTTTCACAAAAGGGCTTAAAAATCCGTACGAAAAAATTAAATTTGTACAAAGAAAATCAGAACTTAAGAATCCAGATGGCTCTTTGGTATTTTCATGTGACAAAATTTCTGTTCCTGAATTTTGGTCCCAAGTGGCGACCGATATTTTGGCCCAAAAATATTTTAGGAAGGCCGGATTAAAAGCAGCCCCAAAAAAATCCCCATATGGCAAAGCCACAGATGATATGGAAACCGATAGCCGCCAGGTATTCCATCGATTGTCCGGATGCTGGGCACATTGGGGAAAAGAACATGGATACTTTGATACTCCTGAAGACGCCCAGAATTTCTCCGATGAAATTTCTTATATGCTGGCCAGCCAAATGGCTGCCCCCAATAGTCCCCAGTGGTTTAATACCGGTATTCATTGGGCGTATGGCATTGAAGGCAAAGGCCAAGGGCATTATTACGTCGACGCCAAGACCCATCAGTTGAGACGATCCACATCGGCTTATGAACGTCCTCAACCACATGCCTGCTTTATCCAATCCATCCAAGATGATCTCGTAAACGAAGGCGGAATCATGGATCTTTGGACGCGAGAAGCAAGACTTTTTAAATATGGTTCTGGAACTGGAACCAATTTCAGCGCCATTCGTGGCGTCAATGAACATCTGTCTGGAGGCGGAGTATCATCTGGGCTTATGTCATTTCTCGCAATCGGTGATCGTGCGGCCGGCGCCATTAAGAGTGGTGGCACCACCCGACGAGCCGCCAAGATGGTGTGTTTGGACTTAGACCATCCGGACATTATCGATTTTGTCGAATGGAAAAT
>CAZDSE010000184.1:0-3915 GCA_964507905.1 uncultured bacterium
CCATTCCGGCTGCGATTTTAAATGTGAAATTTCCCCACATAGACGAATGGAACCAAAAAAGGCAACAAGCTGCTCAAACCTATTATAATCTTTTTGAATCGAATGGCTTATTAAAGAAACTCACACCACCCAAAATCGCCAAAGACAACTCCCACGTATTTCATGTCTATGCCATTCTAACGAAGGAAAAAGAAAAACTCATGTCATATCTAAAAACCCAAGGCATCCAAACCGCAAATCTCTATCCCAAGGCATTGGCATTTTTAGATTGCTACAAATCTTTGGGATATCGTGAGCAAGACTTACCGGTTGTCACCCAAGTCTGTCAGGAATCTGTGGCACTGCCGATGTATCCGACATTGACTCTGGAGCAACAAGAATATGTGGTTTCTAAGATTAAAGATTATTTTAGATGAAATCTCTCATTATTATTCCCACTTACAATGAAAAAGAAAATATCAACAGATTAATTCCTGAAATTCTAAAGTATCTCCCCAATACCCACATCTTATTCATTGATGACAACTCTCCAGATGGAACAGCAGACACCATAAAGACTCTTCAAAGAACAAATCCCAAGCTTCATCTTCTCGAACGCCCAGGCAAATTGGGACTTGGGAGTGCCTATATTCAGGGATTTAAATGGGCGCTGAAAAGAGAATATGAATTTATTTTTGAAATGGATGGAGACTTTTCCCATCATCCCAAATATTTGCCAAAACTTTTAGAAGTCGCACGCACACATGATCTTGCATTGGGATCCCGCTATATAAAGGATGGCGGAGTGGAAAACTGGCCCGTTCACCGAAAGCTCTTAAGCCTGGGTGGAAGCTTTTATTCCCGAACCCTTTTGGGACTTCCATATAAGGATCTTACCGGTGGATTTAAATGCTTTCGAAGAAAAGTTCTTCAATCATTAAACTTAGATCAAATCCAATCCGAGGGATATTGTTTTCAAGTCGAACTCACCTACCGCGCCCATCAAAAAGGATTTAAAATTTCTGAAGTTCCCATTATTTTTTCAGAACGCCAACACGGCAAATCCAAAATCAGCAAAAAAATTGTCCTGGAAGCGTTGTGGAAAATCCCGTTATTGCAGTTTATGTGAGGCGTAAAACAAGTTCGTATTATAATAACAAATTTGGTCTTTTTCGGATGAATTGTCTATGAGTGACGCCATTTTGATTTTGGTCTCTTCAAGCAACTTTTTGACTTTTTGAAATTCCGTATCAGACAATATCATGCAAAAACTATCAAAATAATCATTTGGCTTTAACTGCTTTCCTTCATTTAAATATTCTATGGCTCTTTTTAGAGCGATCCGATAAATGTCTCGAATCGAATTTGAATCTTTAAAAACAATATCTTTTGTTCTAATTTTTCCATCTTTCATTTCAATAATTCCTGCGGTTATAAGATAATCCAGAGAAGATTTTATGTCGGATAATTTTATATTTTTTCTATTTAAAGTCATCGCAATCCATTCTGGATCATTTTTAAATTGATTGACTCCGATCAGTGTATATATTTCCCAGGTCAGCGAATCCTGGAAAATCCCCTTTAATCGCTCATCTCCATTATACTTCAATGAATGCAACTCTTTAAATTTTTCAAGAGTTTCATCAAAATAGTTTTTAAGTTCTTTTGTTTTTGCATTTTCTTTCATAATCAAGGTCAGAAAATAAGATGTTTCTAATGGAGTTAACTTAAAAACAGTGGCCAAGGCTCTGGCCTTATCCATGTTTAAACTTCTTCTGCCCGAAAGAACTTGTTTTAAGTAAGAATCAGAGGTTTTAATGAATCGCGAAAAAAAGACCAAAGAATATTTAGAGTTCTCTTTCTTCTTCAACGAAAAAAAATCTTCCAAATATGTTTTGGTGCTCGAGTAATTAAAAATATTATCGCCCATGTCCAATACTACCCGCATTGCTGGAGCCAAATTCATCGCCAGACCAATCCCCAGACCAATCCATCGAACACTTTATCTGAACGCCGCTATAGGAAATCGTTAAAAGTGGTAAATGAGATTCAATAGAACTGGGAATATCAACCGTCACCATTGGGAATCCATTTAATCCGTCTCCACTGGATACGGATTCATAAACCCGCTCAGGGCATGCATCCTCCACACATGAAAAAGTTCTTGTAGAAACCATGGAAATCGTTCTTGTTTCATCTTCGCCATGGATCATAAGCAATGCAAACGGCGATGAAGTAAGCTCCCAAAAAGAGGCATCTACTTGGCATGTTCTATCTGTTTGGGTCAATTGTCTCCACTCTGTCGGCAATGTCTCCCCAAAACCCCATCCTGACGTAAATCCAAAAAATAAAATCATTGCGATTGTCTTCATATCGCCTCCTTTGCCCAAATAGTAACGATGTGACATTGCCAATTCAATGAAAAATTAGGCTGATCTTACAATTTCGGGTACAGATTGAACCCAAGCAGAAACATCATTTGGATAGATTTACATATTATAATATGTGTATTATAATATGTGTATTATGAAGATTGCAGACCTCATCAAAACTTCAAGAAAGACCAAGGGATTGACTCAAATGGCTCTTGCCGTAAAAGCAGGGGTCAGCCTTCCAACCATTCAAAACTTAGAAATCGGGAAAGGGAACCCCACCCTTTCTTTGCTTGAAAAGATTTATAAGCCTTTGGGGTGTGGGATCCAAACCCATCGAACCGAGCCCGATTGGTCGCTTTTGGTGCAATGCGGACTCCCTTTGGGGGGATCTAAAACAGAACCATTCAAACATCCTCCGTCTCATGAGGAACTGGCAGAACACTTAAATTTGGCACTGTCATCACCCAAATTAGATGACCGCGTCGAGGCATCTTTGGCATCCATGATCTGGGCTATCTATGAATACTATCCTTCCTTTTATCAATACTGCTTGGATGGTTCAAAAGCACAATCACTTAGAAAACAATATCCTTTAAATGGGCGAATTCTAAAACTACGAAGGATGTCTCTGGAAAAATTGGCCAATATTTTATAAATATGGACAAGAAGCTATTAGACCGTTTTTTGCATTTACTCGGTGACAAAGTTTCGGGAAACTGGGTCATCTTGGGCGGATCTGTTCTCCCCTTATTAGAGGCCTCCACCCGATATACACAAGATATAGATCTGGCAGGCCCCCCAAAGGCAACCACCGCAGACTCATTGGCCCTCATGGAAATCGCAGAATCTTTGGGACTCCCCATCGAAGCCGTTAATCAAGCGGCCGCTTTTTTCCTTCATAAGATCTCAGGTTGGGACAAAGAAATTATTCTTCTTCACACGGGATCTAAAGCCAAAATATATCGTCCCACAGCCACACTTTACATTCTTCTTAAGATAAATCGTCTGAGTGAAACAGACTTAGATGACTGTATTAAGATGATTCACTATGCCAAAACACACAAAGAGACTTTAGATAAAAAGAGAATTCATAAAATAATACATGCACTGATTAAAAAAACAGACGATTCCGCAAAATCCCATCGCCTAAAGAAATTATTGGAATTTATCTAAACATGATGAGGCATCGTTTATCTTCAAAAGTTGCACTTAAAAAACTCAAACAGTGGGAAGCGATTACAAACTTATGTCTGCAATTAAAAGCGCTAACGTACCATCGTTCAAAATTATCTGGCTTAAGCCTTCTCTCAAAAATTCTTAAAGATCTTTCAAAAGAAAAAAAATCATATATCCAGCGCAATCGCTAGACCGGGAAAAAAGAAGAAGCCGGTGTCGCCCTTGTCAATTCCAGCTTGTTTCGTAATGCTCGTCACAGCAATCTCGGTCATAAATCGGAAATACCATACTTTAAATGCGGCACCCCCAAAGAGTGTTCCGCTGTGTGTGGTTCCATCATCTGGATTTGTGGCAGATGTTGTATCGTAAAAATATACAGAATACA
>CAZDSE010000184.1:3925-4676 GCA_964507905.1 uncultured bacterium
TCCATAGAGGGTAAACCACGTCGACAGTTCACGGCTAAAGGTCACCGGAAAATCCAAAGCATGCGTACGATACTCTTCTTCAGGCCCAGAAAGTATCGTATGCTCTGATTTGCTGTAGCTATACATGACGCCCAACGTTGTATCCGGAAAGTCCCATACGTCATGATGAATTTGAAACCGATTATCGATCGATATTGAATTTCCCATAAACATGACTGCACGAATACCCAGTTCCCATGGAGACCATAACCCGACTCGACCAAACACTTCTGCATTGGGCAAAACGATTTGCGATCCATAATCCAGTTTAGAATCTTTGAAATAAGAACCCGCCACATCCCGAACAAACTCCGCAGCCACACCCAGTTCGACATGGCCGCTGTCTATGACTTTACCGGTATGAAATCTATTGATGGGGGCGGTGGCACAGCCGAAACATCCCATCAAAAATAAACCATAAAGAGCTATTTTTTTCATCAGCAACACCGGACCAAGTCCGGAAAGAAAAACTCCACTTCTCTGGCTGCAGAAGAAGCAGAATCAGATCCATGCACAGAATTTTTTTCAAGACTCACTGCAAATTCTTTTCGAATGGTTCCGGGCGCTGCATCTTTTGGATTTGTGGCACCCATGACTTCTCGATTTTTGAGAATGGCGTTATCTCGTTCCAAGACCATGAGGACCACTGGACCCGAGGTCATATATTCCACAAGACTATTATAAAAAGGTCTGGCCTTGTGTTCGATATAGA
>CAZDSE010000185.1:0-4666 GCA_964507905.1 uncultured bacterium
TAGTGTGGCCCATATCGCTTGGTCCATAAGGTTTTTTCGTATTTAAGATTGCTGTGAGAAGAGTCCTCTGATACGCTTAAAAAAAAAAAAAAAAATTGAGATACGGTCCTTGAGCCATTGCTTTTTCCAAAAGTAACGTTGAGGCAAACTTTTTGGCCAACTCTTTTGAAATTTCGGCAGGATTTTTTTTAAGTTCCTTGGCCAGCATAAAACAAGAATAACTATAGTCGCCCATGTCTAAGGAGGGTGGATGCTCTACGGACTGTTCCAAAAAATTAGACTCTTTGCCTGTTTCTTTATTTAAAAATTGGATGATTTCATGAAGAAAAGTTGGGAACATGTTTACATCTCCAAGGTTTTGGCCACTTGAGCGATGGCCTTGAGATATAGTTTATGCTCTTCTTGTTTAATTCGCTCGTGTAAAATTTCTTCCGTGTCTGTTGGAACTATGGAAACCTTTGTTTGTAGAATGATTGGACCTGTATCCACCCCCTCATCCACAAAATGAACCGTTGTTCCGGTTTCTTTCGCGCCTGCATGAAGGGCATCTCGAACGGCATGAAGACCTGGAAATTTTGGAAGAAGGGATGGATGAATATTTAAGATACGCTTGGGAAACGCATGGATAAAATCCGGTGATAAGATTCTCATGAACCCAGCCAGAATAATCAGTCCCACTTTGTATTCTTTTAATGTGGCAATGAGCATTTGGTCATAGGCAGTGCGAGATTCATAGAGTTTTGGATTTATAAAAATCGCAGGGATCCCTGCATCACTGGCTTTCTTTAAAGCCGGGGCCTCTTTTCGATCACTGATCACCACTCCCACATAGGCGGGGTATGTTTTCTCTTTGCAGGCCAAAACGATGGCATCCATATTGGATCCTGTGCCTGAGACAAGTATGGCCAGTTTTACTTTATTCATAAATGACATCCTGTCTGCTGGATTTTATCACTTCTCCGATGACAAAATATTTTTCATTTTTTCTGTTTAAATATGAAGTGATATTTGAAGCTGAATTTTTGGGAACAATCAGTATATATCCAATTCCACAATTAAATGTTTTAAACATTTCTGAGTCGGATAGGTTGCCATGGTGTTGTAAAAATTGAAAAATTTTTGGGGTGGGCCAACTTCTTTTGTAAATTTTGACTCCCAATCCCTTGGGGAGTATGCGCTTAATATTTTCAGTGAATCCGCCCCCGGTGATATGGGCCATGCCGTGTATGGGGGACTTTTGTAAAAGAGAAAGAATCAGAGGGGAATAAATGCGCGTGGGGATCAAAAGCTCATCTTTGAGGCTCTTTTTTAATTCTGGAACGTAGCTTGAAATTTTTAATTTTAATTTTTCAAAAATGATCTTTCTAACCAATGAATATCCATTGCTGTGAAGTCCGGAAGAGGGAAGTCCTATCAATACGTGGCCTTTTTTAATTTTGGATCCATTGACAATTTTATTTTTCTCGACAATTCCCACCGCAAATCCAGCGAGATCATATTCTTTGTCATGATAGAATCCCGGCATTTCGGCGGTTTCTCCACCAATCAGCGCGCAGTTTGAAATGCGGCAACCTTTGACGATTCCCTTAACGACTTCGACCGAAGATTGTACATTTAGTCCCCCAGTTGCATAGTAATCCAAAAAGAAGAGAGGTTTTGCTCCTACGGTTAAGATGTCATTAATGGACATGGCCACCAAATCAATCCCCACCGTGTTATGGCGGCCGGCCATAAACGCGATTTTGAGTTTGGTTCCAACGCCATCTGTGGAGGAAACAAGCACGGGGCGTTGATATCTATATAAAGGAAGGTCATAGAGAGCAGCAAAACCGCCGATTCCGGCTCTGACGTTCTTTTGAAGGGTGGATTTCGCTAAAGGCTTGATTTTAGTGATGAATTTGTCAGCCTTTAAGATACTAACCCCACTTTTTTCATAAGAAAGTTTTTTTATTTGCATTTTTGACTCGATGAATATATTTTTGGTGTATCTTTTTATACCCCACAATGTCAAGAAAGACGACGAACCAGGATTGCAAAGATGATTGATCGATATACCAGGCCACGAATGGGTAAGCTTTGGAATTTAGAGACAAAATACCAAAAGTGGCTACAAATAGAGCTGGCCCATGCAGTGGTTTTGGCGGAAGAAGGCCTCATTCCCAAGGATGCATTGGCGACGATTCTTAAAAAAGCAACGTTTGATGTGTCAGAAATAGAAGTCATTGAGAAAAAAGTAAAACATGATGTGATTGCTTTTTTGACCAATGTGTCTGAAAAAATTGGACCGGAAGCGCGATATCTTCATTATGGACTCACCTCATCGGATATATTGGATACCTCTATGGCGCTAATTCTGAAAGAATCAGCGCAACAGATATTAGACGAAATCAAAAAGCTCTTGAAAGTTTTAAAAGACAAGGCGTATGAGACCAAAGATCTTGTAACGATCGGAAGATCCCATGGCATTCATGGTGAGCCCACATCGTTTGGGCTCAAATTTGCGCTGTGGTATGCAGAAATGAGTCGCAATTATCATCGCCTCAAAAAAGCGCAAGCAGCCATTGGTTATGGAAAATTTTCTGGAGCCATGGGAAACTTTGCGTATTTATCTCCAGATATAGAAGAGAAACTTTGTAAAAAATTAGAACTCAATTTTGATCCCATTACGACTCAAGTCATTCAAAGAGATCGACATGCAGAGTTTTTTACAACATTGGCGGTGATTGCAGGCACACTTGAAAAAATAGCTCTTGAAATTAGACATCTCCAACGCACAGAAGTTTTGGAAGTAGAAGAGCCGTTTTCAGAAGGACAAAAGGGGTCATCTGCCATGCCGCATAAAAAGAATCCGGTGGGATGTGAAAATATATGTGGTTTGGCGCGCTTGATTCGTTCTTATGCGCAAGCGTCATTAGAGAATATGGCGCTTTGGCATGAAAGAGATATTAGCCATTCATCGGTTGAGCGGATTATTGGTCCGGATAGCACCATTTTGGTGGATTATATGGTGGATCGGATGACACAAATTTTAGAAAAATTGGTGATTCATAAAGATCACATCCAGAAGAATTTAGATTTAACAAAAGGATTGGTATTCTCTCAGCGAGTATTGTTGGAGCTGGCGCAAAAGGGGATTGAACGCACAAAAGCGTATGAATGGGTGCAGCGATGTGCGATGGCAGCTTGGAAACAAGGAACTTCTTTTTATGATTTGTTGAGACAAGATCCGGATGTAAAAAGGATTTTGTCTGAATCAGAACTGAAAGCGTGTTTTGATTCAAAGTTTTATATGAAACATGTAGATGAGATTTATAGGAGAGTTTTTGAGAATTAATATGTTTACAAAAAAAGATAAAATTTACGAGGGCAAAGCAAAGATTTTATATTCGACATCAGATCCAAAGATATTAATTCAATTTTTTAAAGATGATGCAACCGCGTTTAACGCCAAGAAAAAGGGAATTATCGTCAATAAAGGTATCCTCAATAATAAAATGTCTTCTCATATTTTTGAATTTCTAGAAAAAAATGGCATTAAAACACATTTCGTTGAAAAGATTTCCGATCGGGAGATGGCCGTCCGGGCGTTAAAAATAATTCCCATCGAAGTTGTGGTTCGAAATATTGTGGCCGGATCGTTGGCCAAACGGTTGGGCCTCCCCGAAGGAACAAAAATCAAACAGCCGATATTGGAGTTCTTTTATAAAAGCGATCCTTTGGATGATCCCATGATCAGTGAGTCATGTGCGCTGGCGTTTGGATGGGTGAATGAAAAAGAGCTGGTTCATCTGAAGGAACAAGTTTGGGCGATCAATAAACTCATGACAAAATTTTTTGACGATCGTGGGATTGATCTTGTGGATTATAAATTAGAATTTGGGAAGGATTCTGAAGGAAAAATGGTTTTGGCCGATGAAATTTCTCCAGACGGATGCAGACTGTGGGAGAAGGGAACGGGGGAAAAATTGGATAAGGACCGGTTCCGGAGAGATTTGGGTAAAATAGAAGAGTCGTATGAGAAGGTGTGTCGGCTGGTCATCGTGAGCCCAAAGGGCGAAGGATCTTGAGGATTATATAAATGATTGCAAAGATATATATTACTTTAAAAGATGGAGTTTTAGACCCACAAGGGAAGACGGTACAAAAATCGCTTCACTCACTTGGATTTGAAATGGTGAATGATGTCCGGATGGGAAAGTATATTGAAATTAAATTTCCAGAATCGATATCTCTTGAAGATGCCAAAACACACATTAAAAAAATGTGTGGGGAGCTTTTAGTGAATTCCGTCATTGAGAATTATACATTTGAGATCTTAGTATGAAATGGGGAATCGTTGTATTTCCAGGTTCGAACTGCGATCATGATGCCTATCATGTGTTAAAGCATGTCCTAAAACAGGATGCGGAATTTGTTTGGCATAAAGAAGCCCACATGGATTCCTATGATGTCATCGTATTGCCAGGTGGTTTTTCATATGGTGATTATTTAAGAACTGGCGCCATGGCCCGATTTTCTCCCGTGATGAAAGAAGTGATTCGGTTTGCCAAAAAAGGTGGGTATGTGTTGGGCATTTGTAATGGATTTCAGATTCTGCTCGAGAGTGGACTTTTGCCGGGGGCCATGCTCAGAAATCAATCTTTAAAATTCGTGTGTGATTCTATGG
>CAZDSE010000186.1:0-4651 GCA_964507905.1 uncultured bacterium
TCGATTGGGCTTGGAATATCGGCCTGGACCAAGTCATCTGTTTTTTTGTTCATATATAAAAGAAGTAGACTCAGGATCACAACGGCCATTCCCATGAGCGCCAATTGAAGCCACACTTTTGACGTATATTGCTCTTCGGTTTGAACGACTTCGGGGGAAAGCGCAATGTTGGGTTTTGTAAATGGACTGTTATTTAATGTTTGGGACTTGGTTTGTGTCTCCGAGGTGATTTTACGTTTCACGTTTTTAGATGAAAAAACAACAGGTTTTTGGGATGGCATGTCTTCATCTGGAACGGCTTTATCCAGTTGGCTCAAATGCAGCAATACCTCATTCATGTTTTTTTTGTGATCCAGGATTTCAGCCGCAAACAATGAACTCACAAAAATAGAAACGTGATTTACGGTGAATTCAGGATTTAGTGTGTGTAAAAATTTCGACAAGTCTTGATGAAAGTCCCTTGCGGTTTGATATCGCTTTAAGGGATCTTTGCTTAAGGCTTTGAGAACGATTTCTTCGAGTTCAAACGGGATATCCGGATTAAACAAACTGGGGGCTGGAATTTTGGCTTCTTGAATTCGTTTTAAAGTGGTCAGATCATTGTTGCTCATAAAAAGTCTTTGATGGGTCAGCATCTCAAAAAGAATAATTCCAGCAGAAAAAATATCCGTGCGTTGGTCGATGGGATCTCCGCTGGCCTGCTCGGGAGACATGTACCCAAACTTACCTTTGAGAACGCCAGACTTTGTTTTTCCGTCTTGTGCTTTGGTTTTGGCAATCCCAAAGTCAATGAGTTTGACTTCGCCTTCAAAGGATATCAGCACATTTTGGGGGCTGATATCTCGATGAATAATTTGAAGCGTAGTTCCCAGTCGTTTGTCCCGAAACCGGTGGGCATAATCCAACCCCTCACAAATTTTACTCACCATGTATACCGTATGTTCCAAAGGAATCGGGCGTTTCAGTTCTTCGCTTCGGGCCAAGATTTGTCGTAGATTTTTTCCGTCGACAAATTCCATGGACAGGTAATAATTTTCTTCCAGTTCCCCAAATTCATAAATTTGAACGACATTGCTGTGGGTCAGCTGGCTTGTGATTTTGGCTTCATCTATAAACATGGAGATGAATTCTTGATTTGTGCTGTAAGAAGGTAAAATTCTTTTAAGTGCGACGATTTTTTCAAAGCCGCCGGGGCCCACGGTTTGGGCCAAAAAAATCTCTGCCATGCCACCGCTTGCAATTTTATCCAGCAGAATGAATTTCCCAAATTTTTTGGGTGTGAACGACATGAATGAAACGATCCCCCTTAACTTCTAATTATAGCATGTGATATTTGAAACAGCCAGTAAAGGCCGAATCAGATCGCGTGATCCGTAAGACACGCTTCGCTACCGTCTCTACGGAGCGTCCCGGTGCCTTTTTCTAGAGGTATAAATTAGAATCTCATGAGAAGGGCAATTTTATTGACTTTTATATGGGCAGTACGAAAGGATGGTACTATGTCTAAGAAGGCACGCGTATATGGTCTTACTGGAGGCGTTGCCAGTGGAAAATCGACGGTAGCTGGGTTGTTTAAGGAACTTGGATGTGCGGTGATAGATGCAGATGAGATTGCCCATCAGTTGACTGAGAAGGGTGAGAAAGCTTGGCAAATGATCAAAGATCGATTTCCGGCGACTGTCTTTCATGCAGATGGCACCCTGGATCGGAAAAAGTTGTCAGATCTTATATTTTCGGACGCAAAGCAAAGACAGTTGCTGGAGAGTATTTTGCATCCTCTCATTTTAGATTCCATGCGAAAGTCCATTCGTCAGTTATCGATGGATCATCCCATCATCATCGTCGAAGCGGCTCTGATTTTTGAGGGCCAGTATGAGAAAGAATTTGATGGGGTTATGGTCGTCAAATGCACTGAAGAGCAACAGGTGGAACGGTTGTGTAGAGAGCGAGGAGTGGGTCGAGAGAAAGCCATTCAGATCATTCGAACACAGATGCCCGCCAGTGAAAAAATAAAAAAAGCCACATTTGTGATCGACAATTCGAAAGATTTGAAAACCACCCGATTGGAAGTAAAGCGAGTGTTCGATGCGATTTAAGGCTGATTTTCATATGCATGTGAAGGGCGATCTGACAGATACGTTTATAACTCATTCAGCCGAAGATCTGATTCGCTATGCCGCAGAACGAAAATTTGAGGTGCTGTCCATTACGAATCACAACATGATCCATTACAATGAGCGGTTAAAAGAGTTTGCTCTGTCTCTGGGTATATTGCTCCTGCCCGGTGTTGAAGCCACAATCGAGGGGCGTCACGTGTTGCTCATTAACTATCAAGGGCCGCTCCCCATACGAAAACTAACTGATTTAAAATCGCTTTATAACTCTCCGACACTCATCATTGGGGCGCATCCGTTTTATCCGACATCATTTACATTGCGAGGTAAGCTTGTCCAGCATATCGATTGCTTTCATGCCATAGAATATTGTCATTTTTACCCGTGGTTTTTTAATGTCTTTAATCATCGAGCGGAGGCAGTTGGGGCGACATTCCATAAGCCCATGGTGGGGACCTCCGACTCTCATTATCTCATTCAAATGAATCATACCTATTCGTGGGTCGAGGCAGAGACAAAAACGCCAGATGCCATTATCAGCGCCATAAAAAAAGGGCTTGTTTACGTGGAAACAAAACCCTTACCGCTTACCACCATAGCCAGGATAGCCAAAATCTTTTTTTACTAACTCATATTATTTTTTTCCTTTGTCGTCTTTTTTGTCTTCTTTCTTATCATTATCTTTCTTATCGTTGTCTTTTCTATCATTATCTACTCCGCCACCACCACCCACTTTGCCATTGTCTGACCCTTTGCCTTTATTGTCATCCGAAGCGCCTCCTCCACCCAAATCGCTTTTTTTCGATTCTTTTCTATCGCTATTATCCGCCACTTTTTCAGATTTGTCTTTTTTGAAGAGTTCTTCTTTTAAGAAAGCGGTTCTATTTTCAGCACTGCTTTTGGTATCGGTAATATCTCGAACCAAGCTCACAAGTTTGTCATCTCGATCGTTACGATCTTTCGATTCCCGATCTCCCTTTTCAAATTCCTGATGGCCACTTTTATCTAGATCATTTCTAAAGTCATCAGAAGATGCCAGTTTAAAATCTTGAAATTTGGATAGATTTGTTTCAATGGCTTTGGCCATTTCTTTGGCGATTTTTTTATCTAAGTTTTTGTCCAAATCAGATGAGGATAATTCTCTTTGCAATGTTTCATGGGCTTGTAAGGTTTCATGTGCAATGGCTTGTGGTTTAATTTCTTCTGGGCGGTCAAATGATCGTTCTCTAACGATTTCAGTTCTTTGTTCTCTGGAAGCGGTATCAATTCGGTCAAACACGGCTTGTTTTGCAAAATCCGTTCCGTGGTCAAAGGATGGGGCAGGAGTTCGTGCAACGTCGCGAATGAGATCTTGGACTCTCAGCGATTCATGTTGAGCAAATGACACCCCTCGGCCAAAGCACACGAGGAGGGCGCCCATCATCATGATCAAGAATCCATTTAAGTTCTTTTTCATATTGTTATCGTTTCGATCTCTCTACACGCCTCCTTAACATTCATTTTATTCCTATCCTAATTTTTGGCTATAGGTCTCCCATCTGATTTTAATCTTTCTCTGTCTGACTGAGGCTGAGGTCGATCAAGTTCCAGCTCGAATATTCCGAAACGATGAATGAGGGGAAATGTCGTGAAAAGAATACCAAAGTTTATTTATAACCCACTGAAAATAAAGGAAGATTTCAAGAATCTTTCCCTAAGGCGAAAGCACGGAGTTCATGTGGGTTTACTTCTCGTGTGTGTGGGACTCTTGGGGGCCATTGCGCTGCAAGGACTCTACCGAGTGTATAGCTATGCATATCCTCTGGCGACCCTTCATTTTCCCTTGGCGTCCCATGTGCTGTCCCTGCTTCATTCGTTAGAGGTGTCGAGATCTCTTGTGATCCAGTATGCGTTGGAAAGAGATCCACAAAAAATTGCTTTTCTCAAAAAATCATTTGAGGCCGAGTCTGAGCGCTCGGAAAAAGAACTTTCGAGTGTGAATAATTTAGAACAATTTCCAAAGGAAATTAAGTCTCATTGGGACACCATTCTTAAAACACAAACCACATTTTCCGATGGAAGTCAGATTTTGATCAAAGCGCACGATGAGCGCCTGAGCTTATCCAAAGAAAGGCTGGATCAAATTCAAGAAGCCAATCATCTGGTTGAGGAAATGGTCGATCGATTTGGCATATTAAACGATCGATATGCATTCAATCATCAAGTCCAATTTTTAACCATTGGCACCCAAGTCATTCTTTTAGAACAGCGCTATTTATATCAAGCGTCTTTATCTACGCCATTGTCCTTAAATGTCGAACAAGCACGGGAAGAAGAAAAAAGTATTGTTCAAAATAAAGAAAAATTTCGCTTATTCGCTGTAAAATTTAATCAAAATTTGGATCTCATTCAGTCAAAAATATCTAAAAAAGATCAAGTGATATATAAGGAAATTTCTAAATTTTACAAAGATTTCTTGGATCGGGTTCAAGGGGAAGAGGGCGTCTTTTTAATCAGCGAAGATGAAATTGCAAAGCTATCCACCGTGGGATTGCAGC
>CAZDSE010000187.1:0-1348 GCA_964507905.1 uncultured bacterium
AGAGGCCGCTTGGGAGAAAATGAAGTTAAGATCTTGGTCATTGGTCAAGAAGGCGGACAAGACGAAGGACTTTCGAAGAAAACATTTACCGGAGGAACCGGACAACATCTTCAAGGATTTTTAAACTTCTTGGGGATCAATCGGTCATATTTATTTGTAAATACTTTTATTTACTCTATCAGGGGACAATATCAGGATAAAAAACTTCCAGGTGCGGTAGAAGGCGATCTTTGGATGGACCAAAATCTGGATAGCCCGATTGTAAAAATGGGTCACGAGTTATTGAATGAAATATTAGAGTCCAATAGAGACACTCTGCGAATGGTCATTGCTGTGGGCTCAGGAGCCAAAGACACCCTCGGCACATGGGTCCTATCCAAAGGCGGCACATGCAAAACCAGTCAGGATGGAAAACCACTGGTCGATACATGTACGAGCGATGTTTTAAGCGACAATTTGGTCTTGGTGGGAGTGGCCCATCCCGGGATGACCGGACAAGTCGATAAAAGCCTTCCCAAAGACAAACAAAAAGAGCAACTGAAAAACTTTATAGATATTTTACAAAAAAGTTTTTCAAATGCAGCCAATCTGGTTGCCCGTAAAGTCTATCAGGATCGTGATTGGATGCCCGTCGATGAAGGGGGATTCAGACCCGAAGCTCAAGAAAAAGATGGAAAAAATGGGAAATGGGTCACATTTGAAAAAGAATATAAATACAGAAGCGCACCGGTACCCTTTAGAGATTTTCCATTTGGATTTAATTGGCGATTGGGCTCAAACAGCACCGTTTCCAATCGAACCATGGACCAAAGATCCATTAAGATCTTTTCTTCAGCCGGAAAATATAACGAAAAGGCCAACTGGTTCACACCGAAAGGCGCCGATTACGCGCATTCTGGCTTTCAAATCAAAAAAGGCAGTCGAGACCTCCCCTATGAACAGCCCAAAGAGGATCGCAAGGCATATGACCCAGGTCCCGGAAGAGAATGGGCAAGATTGCTGATGGGTAGCGAACCGGGGTTTGAGTGGCCGGATTTTAACGAACTTGGCGTTCGAGTGCATCCATCCTTTGGACATGGAACCATTTACCGAGGTCGTTTGGATGAAGCCAGAGTATTGGTTTTGGCCGATCAAGATTCTCATGATGATATGTTTACCGCTCGCGCGCTATCTGGCGATGGCGGACAAAAGATCCAGCACTTGTTAAGCAAGCTCGGAATCACGAAAAGCTATGTCATTATTAGAACATTGCCAGTAGACACATTGGATCTGCCCTCTAATGTGGTAGACAGAGTGAATCGAAATCAGCAAGTGGTCAAAGTTCGAAATGAAATTCTCAATCGAATCT
>CAZDSE010000187.1:1358-4612 GCA_964507905.1 uncultured bacterium
GCTTGGCCAATGAGGAATTGGAAACACGCGTTCCCGTCTATAATCTCAAAGCGGCCGATGAAAAAGGAGCAGCCGACAGTTGGAATGGCGCTTTGGAATCTTTGTCTCGAAAATCCTATGAAAAAGATGATAAAGCTCAACCCAGCTTTAGATATGATTCTCGGACATTTAAAGACACACGTCTGGAAGTCAACCGATATGATCTTCCATTCGGAACCATTCGATGGAAAGGAACATCGGGATCATTGGCGTCACGCGCTCTCGACAATCCGGAACTCTATCAAATGACGATGCCTCTCTGGGCCGCCGGCTGGAAAACCCCAGCCCTGTCTCGTGATGAGGAAGTCAGTTTGAGAGACGGAGGATGGCTGAAGTAAAATAATCCTCTGCGAAAACTGCTTATTTTTATACCATCTCAGAGATGGTATAAAAGTAGGCAAACTTCTGCAATTCGGTATTCAAGTAAGAGATAAAAAATTAAAAAAAGATTTCTAGGATCTTTTTTTAATTTTTTATCATTACACTTTTTACACTCATTAGGAGAAAGAACCTTCATGAATATCAAAGCCGTCATTTCTGACATGGACGGAGTCATTGTAAACTCCGAAGCCTATCATTTTCTGTCATTTCAAAAGATGCTAAAACTAGACTATGGCATCGACTACACTCATGAAGATGACACAGAGTTTTTGGGAACAACAGATGTCTATGTGTGGCAGATTCTAAGACAGCGATATCCCCACATAAAAATACCTGTGGATCAATGGGTTCAACGACGAACCGAACTATATAAAGAAATCTTTAAAGAACATGCGAAGGCGCTACCCTGTGTGTATCCTTTGTTTGCTTATATCAGTCAGCAAAAACTGCCCCTAGGTCTTGGCACATCTGCTTCCAAAGGGGTTGTCGAGCTCACACTCAAAACATTGCATCTGGAAAAATATTTTGATGCCATCGTCTGCGCAAATGATGTCCAACATGGGAAACCTGCGCCAGACATTTTCCTCGAAGTATCGAGAAGACTCGATGTCACTGCTGAAAAATGTCTGGTACTGGAAGACAGCCAATACGGCGTTCAAGCCGCCAAAGCCGCCGGAATGAAATGCATTGCCATCCCCTGTGGCCCAACTTTAAAGCAAGATCTGAGTCTCGCCGATCATGTGGTTAAAAGTTTGTGTGAGATTACGCCGGAATTACTGTCCTCATTAAAGTAATTACATTTTGACTCTTCGATTCAGTTTGAGATAATCTTATTTTATGGTTTCAAAATTGAAAAAAATTTTTAAAAAATATCATGTCTTATTTGCCATTCAATATGGCTCAAGTTTGAGTTCTGCTGGCAACCAGGCAGAGGATATTGATATCGCACTCTATTGCAAAAATCCCTCTAAAGTGAACACATGGAACCTCTATGGCGAATTGCAGCCTTTTTTTGATAAACAGTTGGATCTTGTTCTGATCACCAATCATTCAAATCCTTTACTCACCTATGAAGCTCTCACCAAGGGTAAGGTGTTATATATGAAAAGCATGGCAATATTTGTTCCCATTGTTGTCTTCTTATGGAAACGATATTTAGACACTCAACAATTTAGATCTCTAGAAAAAAATTATATCAAAAAGGGCCTGAAACATGTCTCCAGCCGTCACTAAAAGAAAATTAGTCTATCTAATTCAGTACTTAACAGATTTAAAAAAATACAATCATATTTCAGACCAAGATTTTAAAAATCATCACTATGAGATTGAACGACTCTTACAGCTTATCATTGAAGTGGCATGCGACATTAATTCCCATTTAATTACTCAAAAACTCCAAAGACCTCCTGAGGATTATTTCGAATCTTTTATTGAATTGGGAAATCTAAAAATTATTCCGAAAGATCTGGCGTTAAAGTTAGCGCCGAGTGCTGGGCTGAGAAATGCCTTGGTCCATGCCTATGATAAAATTGATGAAAAAAAGGTTAAGCAGGGGATACATCTGGCCTTATTGTATTTTCCAAAATATATCCGGGCTTTAGAAAAAAGATTTGGTAGTGCTTTTCATTGACATCCCGCATGGGTTCTTTTATCACCAAAAGTGATGGCAAGTCACTCCCCCCGGCGGTGGTATAAAATTAGGCAATTTAATACCTCTGTTGTTGTCATTTCTATTTTGGTCATATCTTTTTCCATTTCTTGCACCCGAAAAAATAAACGTGAAATTTGGGTATACACATCCATGTATAAAGACTGGCTCGAGCAAATGAAACCAGATGTGGAAAAAAATGTTCCCGATATTAAGATTCAGTGGTTTCAGGGGGGCAGTGAAAAAGTGGCGGCCAAAATCAATGCAGAGCTTTCTGCCAATAATTTGCAAGCGGATGTGCTGATGACCTCAGATCCATTCTTTTATCTAGAACTCAAAAGCAAAGATCTATTGTTCCCCTACGAATCTCCCAATGCCCAAAATATTCCTCCTTCTTTAAAAGATCCCGATCACATGTTTGTCACACAAAGAGTACCTGTGATTGTTCTGGCCTATAACCGCACGATGATCCGCCCCGATCAAGCGCCAAAGTCATTTAAAGAATTGACCGAAGAAAAATGGAAAGGCAAAGTTGTGATGGGCTCCCCTCTTGAATCTGGAACCATGTTTACGGCAGTGGCAAATTTAAGCGCCAAATATGGATGGGATTTTTTTAAAAAATTAAGAGCCAATCAAGTCGTTTCTGCCGGAGGCAATCAAACCGTTCGTGAAAAATTGGAAAATAAAGAATTTCCAGTGGGCATTATTCTTTTGGAAAATATCCTTCAAGCCCAAGCCCAAGGTAGTCCCATCGATCCCATTTATCCTGAAGATGGCGTCATCATGGTTCCCAGTCCGGTCGCTATTTTTAAGCGCACTCGCTTTCCAGATGAGGCCAAGCGATTAATTGATGATTTATTTTCCGAATCTGGCCAAAATTGGATGGTCAAAGCCAACATGTTTTCACCAAACCCACTTTTGCCTCCACCTGTAAATGCAAAAACATTTGGATTTGTACTCAAAAATTCTTTCTCCTGGACCCACGAATTTTCTTTAAATGTCCACAAAGATCACCAAAATATAAAAGACATGTTCAGTAAGATTATGTATGAATAGTTGCGTGAGGAACAGAAAATAAAAAAGATTTCTAGGGATCTTTTTTATTTTCTGTTCACTCCAAACAAAACTGCACATTTTTATACCATCGCGGCGATGGTATAAAAATAGGCAGTTTTACGAATGCGTC
>CAZDSE010000188.1:0-4586 GCA_964507905.1 uncultured bacterium
TGAAAAATCAATTTTAAATCCAAATTGCTGATAATAGGCATCCTCCAATTCCTTCCAATTAAATTCATTTTCAACTATTTTCCCATCGCCCAAATGCGCAAATGTCAGCTCTTCACACACTTCATGAATCATTTCCACGATCATGTCCCTTAAATCTTCGCCCCTCATCATCTCAAGCCGCATGCCGTAAATCACTTCCCGTTGCATATTCATGACATTGTCAAAATCAAGGAGGTGTTTTCGAATTTCAAAATTATGACCTTCGACTCGCTTTTGTGCATTTTCGACGGCTCTGGAGATCCATTTATGCTCAATAGGTTCATCTTCTTTCATTCCCAAAGTTGTCATAATTTTTGAGATTCTCTCCGATCCAAAAATTCTCATGAGATCATCTTCAAGAGACAGATAAAACCGAGACGCCCCAGGATCCCCTTGTCTCCCCGATCGTCCTCGGAGCTGATTATCGATTCGCCGGCTCTCATGACGTTCGGTCCCTAAGATCGTAAGCCCTCCTTTGGGGGCCACTCCCGTTCCCAACACAATATCGGTTCCCCGACCCGCCATGTTGGTCGCAATGGTCACCGCCCCTGGCTGACCGGCCTTGGCAATAATTTCTGCTTCTTTTTCATGATGCTTGGCATTTAAGACGTGATGTGGAATTCCTTGGCGTTTCAACATCTCTGAGAGAACCTCTGACCTTTCAATGGATATGGTCCCCACCAGCACTGGTTTTTGTTCTTGATACAGTTCTTTAATATCTTCAATCACAGCATTAAATTTCCCTCGCTGTGTTTTATAAATCACATCGGCATGGTCCTCGCGGATCATGACTTTATTCGGGGGAATCACCACCACATCCAAGTTATAAATTTTCTTAAATTCTGCAGCTTCGGTATCTGCGGTTCCGGTCATCCCAGATAATTTTTTATACATCCTAAAATAATTTTGAAATGTAATGGTGGCCAAGGTTTGATTTTCATTGGCAATATGAACCCCCTCTTTGGCTTCCAAGGCTTGATGAAGTCCATCACTGTATCTTCGTCCCGGCATGAGCCTTCCTGTAAACTCGTCTACGATAATCACTTCTCCTTCATTGACGACATAGTCCACATCTCGCTTAAATAATGTATGCGCTTTCAGCGCTTGATTCACGTGATGAACAAGTTCGATGTTGCGTGGATCATACAAATTGTCGATATGGAGTCTTTTTTCAACTTTCGAAACCCCTTCATCGGTCAGGGCGGCACTCTTACTTTTTTCATCAATGGTATAGTCGACGGTTGTCGACAAAAATGGAATAATGGTATTAATTTTATAATATTTATCCGTCGATTCTTCCGAAGGCCCTGAAATAATAAGAGGGGTTCTGGCTTCGTCAACCAAAATGGAGTCCACTTCATCGACGATACAAAAATTTAACTCTCGCTGAGCCAAATCTTCGATCCGATACTTCATATTGTCCCGCAAATAATCAAATCCAAATTCATTATTGGTTCCGTAGGTTATGTCACTTCCATACGCCACTTGACGTTCCTTATCGGTTAATCCATGAACGATCACACCCACAGTAAGCCCCAATAATTGATAAACAGGTCCCATCCAATTTGCATCCCGTTTGGCCAAATAGTCGTTAACAGTTACGACGTGTGCCCCTTTTCCGGACAACGCATTTAAATAAACAGGGAGTGTGGCCACCAAGGTTTTTCCTTCCCCTGTTTTCATCTCGGCAATTTTTCCCTGATGAAGAACAATGCCCCCCACCAGTTGAACATCATAATGTCGTTGACGAAGTGTGCGGACTGCTGCTTCGCGTACCAGCGCAAACGCCTCTGGCAAAATAGAATCCAAACTTTCCCCTTTTGAAATGCGTTCCTTAAACTCTGCGGTTTTTAGACGGAGTCCATCGTCTGACATTTTTTTTGTCTCGGATTCAAAAGAATTGATTCGAACAACCCATGGTTGAATACCCTTTAAGTATCTCTCATTGGCCGTTCCAAATATTTTTCTAGCAAGTGCCTGAAACATACATTACCCTTTATAGCATGCAAAAGCGGGCCACTTCCATAGTAAAAACACTTCGTGCAAAGGGACATAAAGCATACTTTGCCGGAGGATGCGTTCGCGATTTATTGCTTGGAATTGAATCTCAAGATGTTGACATTGCCACCTCGGCGACTCCCTCTCAAATTTTAAAATTATTTCCAAAAACATTTGAAAAGGGAAAAGCATTTGGCGTTGTATCTGTTTTGATGGATGGATATGAATTTGAAGTGGCCACTTTTCGGAAAGAGGGAAAATATTCAGATGGCAGGCATCCCGATTCTGTCGAATGGACCGATGACCGACAAGACGCATTGCGCAGAGACTTTACCATCAATGGAATGTTCTATGATCCCATTGAAAAAAAAATAATCGATTATGTTCAAGGACAAGAAGATCTAAAACGAGGAATAATCCGCACCATTGGCGAAGCGAACCATCGCTTCGATGAAGACAAACTACGGATGATGAGAGCCGTTCGATTTTCATCTCGGTTTGGCTATCCATTAGAAGACCATACAAAGACAGCCATCACTGAGATGGCCCCATCAATCGAAGAGGTGAGCCCCGAGAGAATCCGAGAAGAGCTTCTTAAGATCTTAACCCAAAAAAATCCACACGAAGGGATCGATCTATTATCCAAAGTGGGACTTTTGCGAGTAATTCTTCCTGAGATTGAGCAAATGAAAGGGGTCGAACAACCCCCTCAATTTCATCCGGAAGGAGATGTCTATGTTCATACGCTTCTCGTTTTAAAATATCTCAAAAATCCAAATCCTGAACTCGCCATGGGAGCGCTTCTCCATGACGTCGGAAAACCGCCCACTTTTTCTGTTCAAGAACGGATTCGTTTCGATGGACATGTGGAAGTGGGTGCCAAAATGGCACACACCATTTGTCACAGACTTCGATTTTCAAATAAAGACACTGAACACATTTCAAATCTGGTGAAAGATCATTTGAAATTTATGCATGTGAGAGACATGAGATCCAGCACGTTAAAAAGATTTTTGTCTCAAGAACGATTCGACGATCATTTGGCGCTTCACTGGGCCGATTGCATGGGCTGCCATCAGCTTTTGGAAAATTACGACTTTTGCAAACTAAAGCTTGAAGAAATCAAAAAAGAACCTCCAAAACTCATCCCCATGGTCAGCGGAAAGGATCTCATCCGGTTGGGCATGGTTCCAGGCCCCAGTTTTAAAAAGATATTAAATGACATCGTCACCGCTCAATTGGAAGGTGAGATTAAAACCAAAGCTCAGGGATTAAAATGGGTAAAAAGAAAATTTTCTTCGTTTATTCAAAAGAATCTTAAGAACCAGAATAAACAAAAGCGGCCACGCCAGAAAAAATAAACTCATACCAGACGAAGAATTAAATGAATCGTTATTGGTAATATCCGTAATACTTCCACATCCCATCGAAGCCAGCTGACCCGCGGTTAATCCCGCCGAACCTGCTACGGATGATGGAGAATAGGGAGGAATATTTGAATCGGGCGTCGTGTTAGAAGCAGTTACCACTGCGTCGTCAGAATCCACACTGCCTTTCCCAATCATCCCCTGTAAGGATGCATTGGATACAGAAGTGTCCATAATAATACTTTTAACTTGCAAATGCTGCAGCTCTGGATTTTTGGAAAGCATCATGGCGGCCAATCCTGAAACATACGGAGCGGCCATGGATGTTCCACTTAAATAACTGTAACAAGGGGGCGCACCACATCGTTCTTTGGGCACGGAGCTATAAATGGAAACTCCCGCTGCTCCCACATGAACCGTCTTTGGTCCATAGTTCGAAAAATATGCCAGGTTATCATTACTATCCAATGCGGCGACAGACACCATATTGGGCACCAAATAGGAAGGCGGATATGACGCCCGCTCGTCAATATTGAGTGAGCTGTTTCCAGCGGCCACCACAAAGACACGATTGGCATTGTAGCTCGCCACGATCGCATCTCTGAGGGCAAATGAAAAACTTCCCCCCCCCCAACTGCTGCTTAATACTTTGGCCCCATTTTTAATGGCATAATCGATAGATTTAATGGCGTTTCCAGAAGTTCCAAATCCATTTCGATCCAAAAATTTAAGTGCCATAATTTTTATTACGGGATTGAATTTGTCTTGTAGGCCAAGCGTAATTCCGGCCACATGCGTCCCGTGATAGTGATCATCATAGGGATCTTTGTCGTTATTCACAAAATCCCAACCGTTGATGTCATCGACATATCCATTCCCATCATTGTCTTTTCCATCTCCTGGAATCTCGCCAGAATTAACCCACATATGAGCGGCAATATCGGGATGTGTATAATCCACTCCCGTGTCTATAACGGCCACAGTTACTTGCGCACCACTTGATTCAACGTCAGATGAAGCGAACTCAGAAGACACGGAATCTGAGCTCGAAGATTGCATGCCTGCGTCTTGATAATCGAATGATTCAGTGGTCGCTTCCAGTGCAAAAAAGTAATTGGGTTCTACATATTCGACTTCGGGCCAAGAACGACTTTCACCCATCACTTCTTCAAGCGGACGGCC
>CAZDSE010000189.1:0-4571 GCA_964507905.1 uncultured bacterium
GCCCAATCTTGAGACTCTGTCCCCCCCGCACCGGGTGTAATTGTCAAAATGGCATTGCTCCGGTCATGTTCTTCCGACAACACAAGTTCCATTTCCACTTGCCGCATCTTTTTTTGTAATGCCTTTAGATGGATTTCCACTTCTTTTTGAGTATCTGGATCATTGGCTTCTAAAGACAACTCCAAAAGTGTTTCAATGTCAGAGATTTCTAAGGACAACGTTTTTTCGACGGCCAACAAATCTTCCAGCTGTTTTTTTTCTTGAAGCAGTGGTTGTGCTTTGAGGGGATCATTCCAAAGTGTGGGACTTGAAATGTCGCCTTCTAATTTTTTAAGGCGAGACGCTTTTTCAGTGAAGTCAAAGACGACCTCGTAATTTTTCGAAGCGGTTTTTTAGTTCAGAAATTAAGTTTTTTATTTCAAATAGTTCCATAAAATCCTCTCTTGTTTGTGCATCCGTTTTTCTTCTTTTTGAGATATTTCATGATCATATCCCAAACAATGCAAGAAACCATGGATTACCAGAAATTTCAATTCATCGTCAAATGTTTTTCCAAGTTTTTTTGCATTTCGTGCAGTCGTATCCACCGATATCACAATATCGCCCAAAAATGTGGGGCGCTGACTGCCGTTTATTTTTAAGTCTTTTTTAAAATTTGGGTTCCAGAAAGACAAAACGTCCGTTGGCTTATTTTTTTTTCGATACTTAAAATTATATTTTTTAATTTCAGAATCTGTGACAAAGCTTATGGAAATTTCGACCCATTGCCTAGTGCCCCAACTTTTTAAACAAAGTTGCTTCATCCAACGTTGTATTTTTGACTGAGGAATCTTGATCTTCTTTTGCATATGTTTCCGGCCGAATTCCTTCTCCAGGATATCCCACACGTCGGTGGTAAACCCCAACCAAGACATGAAAAAAACTATCCACAATTCGGTTCAGATCTTTCAATGTTAAATCACAATCATCCAATTGTCCATCGACGAAATGCCGCTGGACAATCTTCTCACACGCCACTCGAACACGAGACATGTTGGATGTGGCCAACGCTCGTGTTGAAGCCTCCACGGAATCGGCCAGCATCACCAATGCAGATTCTCGCGTTTGAGGTTTGGGACCCGCATATCTAAAATCCATCTCCTGAACCGGTGGCAATAATTCGGTTTCACTGCGGGATTTATATTCTTCTTTGGCTTTCTCATAAAAATACACCATGAGCGATGTTCCCAAATGCTGCTCAATAATATCAACGATGGGCTTTCCAAGCTGATATTCATCGCCCAATTTGGCCCCTTCTTTCACATGCGACATGATCATGGTTTTGCTCATGTGGGCGGGCTGCCGGTCATGGACATTGATTCCCCCAAATTGGTTCTCAATGTAATAGTGTGGATTTTTGATCTTCCCAATGTCGTGATAATATCCCCCCACTCGCGCCAAAAGTGCATTGGCGCCGATGGCCTCTGCCGCTCCCTCGGCCAATGTCCCCACCATGATGCTGTGATGATAACTTCCTGGGGCGCGCAGCATTAGATCTCTTAAGATCGGATGATTCAAATTGGAAAGCTCAAAGAGTTTAAGTTCTGTTGTATATTTAAACAAATATTCAAAAAGCGGGATCAACGCCACCATCACCAGCGCAGAAAAAATTCCTGAAAAAAAGGCAGAACCCAAACCGCATATAAATTCAAGACCAATGGCTTCGATGGCCTGAGAGGTTCCAATGGTTGAAAGCACAATGGCAGAAAAAGCCAATATCATATTCACCAGCGCCGTCTTAAACCCGGAATAGTAAATGTCATTCATGCGTCGACACGAAGCCACGAAGTGAATCCCAACCAAAGAGCTTAAATACGCATAGATGACATAAATAAAATTTTTCTCTAGCAACAGTCCCAAAGCAATCGCCAATACCAAACTAAAAATCCACGCCATCTCCATTCCAACCAAAAATCGAACCATCATACTAAAACCGGCAACTGGAATGAGATACATAAACATCGCAGGCGGCAGCCACGTAATTTTTTCCGTCAGTGCGCCGGCCAGGAAAAAGTAAAATCGGCTGAAAAATAGAATCACAAGAAGCAGGATGGAAATGCTCACCAAATCTTTAAAACTCAACTTAAACTGCGGATAACTCGCCAAAGCGAAATTTCCCAGAATAAAAAATAATAAAAAGAAAAATAATGCGCTAAACAGCACAACCACTCCGGGTTTTTGTTCGGAAATCTCCTTCTTAATGCCTCGCATCACGATGACATGACGTCGCTGAACCATCTCTCCTTTGCGGATCACAACCTCATTTTTCTTAAGCTTAATGACCACTGGGCGAATATCCGCCACCGCTTGGGCTTTACGACGATGGGTTTCATCCTTATTAAAGGACAAATTGGGTGTCAAAAGTTGTGCCCCGAGGTTTGCGATCCACTTTCGATCATCGGAAGAGTATTCATGATATATCTTGGGCGTTCCGCGAAGCACAATGCGTTTTGCTTCTTGAAGATCTAATATTTTTCCAAAATCTGTAAATTCGATGTCTTTACGGGCATCTAAATTTCGGATGACAACTCCTCGATCAATATCCGTTTCAAGAACCACTTTTTCCGAAATCACATATCGATCTTTCAAAAGATTTAAGAGTCGATTGATACTCCATGCAATGGTCCAATTAAATCTGGATCTCTCCAAAAGAGAAAATGTGGTGTCATCGAGTTTTATGCCCCCCAGTGCATCTTCAAATGTCTTTTTGGCTTGGACGTGCTCTTCTGGAGTGAGCCGCTCTTTCTGCGGATCTTTGGCGTAGAAATCTTTCCGAACCCGTTCAACGGCTTTAAACAATTCGAATCATCAGTGCATATAATGTCGGTTCATAATCATAAATAGACTTAATCTGACTTTCAGATGCATCTTTCAGTTTGGCGGTGGCATCCTCATCTACGATCTCATAGCTTTTTTGGGCTCTAAATGTGGTTGTAGACGGTTGCCCTTCCGTAAGACTTCGGCGCGGAATCGTAAAGGTTGGGGTAATCAAAATCGCAATCAATAGAGATAGACCCGTTAAGAAGATCGCAACTTTAAGCCCTATGGCCCGCTTTTTATAAATCTTCTTTAATTTCGCTAACTTATCATCATTTTGAACCGGATCCTCAATATGAGTAGTCTTCATCATAGGTCTTATCGGACTATTTGGACGTCCACATAAATTGTGGAAAACACGGTGGATAACATAAAAATGTGGATAAATTTTTCATAAATTTCAAACGCTTAAACCTATTTGCCTAAATTTCTGTCACCAGCTTTTTATTGTAAAAAGATTGTGGGTTCTTTACACTGAAAGTCTATGAAAATAAAAGTGTTGGGCTGTTCGGGTGGGGATCTTCCTGGCTATTCACCGGTTAGCTTCCTCATTAATGAAGCGATTGTTCTGGATGCAGGTTCGATCACCTCAAAGCTCACCATGAAGGATCAATTAAAGATTAAGCATATTTTGATTAGCCATGGTCATTTGGACCACATCAAAGACTTATGTTTCCTATCAGACAATCTTTTTCTTTCTGGCAGCACCCGACCCATTACCATTCATTCTTCTGAGGCCATATTGACCGATATTAAGAAGAATATTTTTAATGGGATCATTTGGCCCGATGCGACCAAAATTCCATCTCCCGAACGCCCGCTTTATTTCTTACGATCCATTAAGGATACACTCAATCTGGAGGGAATCTCCATTAAAGCCCTGCCCGTGAATCATTCTCATGCGGCCTTGGGATATGTGATTTCCAATAAAAAATCCACAATCGTCTTTACCGGAGACACCGGCCCCACAGAAGAACTGTGGAAAACCGTTAACGAAGAAAAAAACTTAAAAGCCATTTTTATCGAAACATCTTTTCCAGCTCAGCTACAGGATTTGGCATGGCAAAGTCGGCATCTGTCGGTCACAAGCCTATTGCGGGAAATACCCAAAATTCAAAACCCAAAAATTCCACTCTACTTGTATCATTTAAAGCCCGTATATGTGTCTCAGATTACTGAAGAGATCAAGAAACTCAAAAACCCCAGGCTCCACATCCTAAAGCCAAATACGACATTGTCGTTTTGATTAAAGCTTACGCCGCTTTTTTAACGGGTTTTTGATCACCAAACACGGTCACTTGATTTCGACCATGTTCTTTTGAATAATACAGAGCCGTGTCGACATCTTTGATGAACTTGGCCACTGAGTCCTCAGGATGCTCGTGAAAACTCGCAAGCCCGATGCTGACGGTCACAGGAATTTTCTTTCCTTCATATAGAAATTCTTTTTTCTCAATTGTTTTTCTGATTCGCTCCGCAGAATTCGTTGCCAAATCAATCGTTGTCTCAGGAAGGCACACCATGAATTCTTCTCCACCATATCGCCCCACGATATCGGCTTGCCGGACATTGGCTTTCACAGCCGCTGCCAATTCTTGAAGGACATAATCTCCGGCCTGATGGCCGTATGTATCATTAATCTTTTTAAAGTGATCAATATCAAACATCATCAAGGACAAATTCGTTTTGTACCGTTTGACACGCGCATATTCGGT
>CAZDSE010000190.1:0-4529 GCA_964507905.1 uncultured bacterium
AAGGGAACCCCTTTGGCCCCATAAAAGTTGACATATAGGCTGGATGCCATGCTGGCCAGATCTACCAAGTAATTTCCATTGTCCGTCTTTTTTTCAACATCCAATGAGCAAATCTCCTGCTGATACGCCTCATGCTCTTTCGAGTCCCAGGGTTTAAGCGGACTGCGCTTCACCCGAATCACATCGAATTCTTCGTCGTAAACCAAGCGCACCAATTCAGTCGGATATGGCCAAAAAAGCTCGCTCGATACATCTTCTATCTCCGGAAATACATCCAAATTGGTCATCAAACCACCAAACACCAAATCTTTATTTAAAAACTCTTTATGGATGAGTACCGTCTTTGCCCATTCCGGTTGAGAATCGGCTTTTTTGACGACCTCACTCACTTTTTTTTGTAATAATTGCGCTTCTGATGACGGACTGTTTTTCGAACAAGACGAGTTCAAAAACGCTGCCCCAACCAAACCTAAAAAAATAAAAACCTTCTTCATGAAATACCCCCCATCTCTTAAAAAGAAGTGGACGTATATCATGGAATTCACCTAAGTTCAATTAAGACTTGATTTCATGACTCTTTTTAGATAAGACTTCATTCATTTAATGACAGACCCCGAAAAGGAGAAATCATGGCAAAACGACTCAGAAGAAATATAAGTCAAACCAAATGGATAGGCGCACTTATCGCTGCCGGCTTTTTGTTGATTTTAATCATCACCTTTACTTCTAAAAAAACAAATAAAAGAAATCCAAAACAAATTATTATTGGAATGTCTCAGGAACCTTCCACATTGGATCCCATGTTTATGCAAATGGCCGCAGAATTTGAAGTATATGGGCTCACATTTGAAGACATGATTGAGCGCGATGAAAATTGGGATCTTCACCCTCGCTTGGTAAAAGACATTCCCACATTGGAAAATGGAGGAGCAAAACTTCTGCCCGGGGGAAAAATCCAGGTCACCTGGCGTTTTAAAGATGGCATTCGTTGGGCGGATGGAACCCCGATCACACCCCAAGATTTCATTTTTAACCACGAAATGACAATGGACGACAGAGTCCCCGTCGTGAGTCGTGATTTTGATAGACGAATAGAAAAAATGACGGCCGTTGATGATAAAACGCTCGTTGTTTTATGGAAGGAACCCTATGCCTATTATTGGACGGGGCATGCGGCCACTCCCAAACACATTGTTGAACCGGTGTATAGAAAAGACCCAGCCAAATATGCCGAGTCTGAGTTCAATCAAAAGCCATTTGGAAATGGCGCCTATGAACTCGAAACGTGGGTATCTGGGAGCCATCTGATCTACCGAAAAAATCCAAATTGGGTCGGCGAAGACCCTTATTTTGAAAAGATCATTTATAAGGTCATTACCAATACCAATGCATTGGAATCCAATCTCGTATCCGGCACCATAGATGCCATATCGCCGCTGGGTCTTTCATTGGACCAGCAATTGGATTTTGAAAGACGGTATGGGAATAAATTTAAGTTCTATTATAAGCCAGCGTTGGTGTGGGAACATATCGACTTTAATTTGGATGCACCTTTATTAAAGGATAAGCGCGTAAGACAAGCGCTTCTCTATGGAGCCAATCGTCAAAAAATTGTAGACACGCTCTTTCAAGGAAAGCAACAAGTCGCCGACAATTGGCTGCCGCCAAAGCACTATGCATACAATCCAACGGCCAAACATTATCCATATGATCCCAAAAAAGCAGAAGAGCTTTTGGACGAAGCCGGTTGGGTAAAAACTCCTCAAGGTGTCAGAGTCAATCGATTTGGCCAAAAATTACGACTCGAATTCATGACGACTGCCGAAAATAAAACAAGAGAACAGACCCAACAGATCTTACAATCTGACTGGAGAAATCTGGGAATTGAAATTGAAATTGTCAATCAACCGGGAAAAGTCTTCTTTGGTGAAACCATGAAAAAACGAAAATTTAAGCACTTGGCCCTCTATGCATGGGGCATGAGTCCCATTAGTGACGGCGAGGGGCTATGGACCCAGGAAAATATTCCGTCTGAGAAAAACAATTGGCAAGGACAAAATAATCCAGGTTGGTATCATCCCAGAGCCTATGAGATTGATCACAAAGTTGCGGTCACATTGGATGAGAAAAAAAGAGTTGAACTCTTACAGGAAGAACAAAATATTTGGGCGGACGAACTTCCAGCGCTCCCATTATTTTTTAGATCTGAACTTTCAGTCACTCGTTCGGATCTTCAAGAATGGAAAGTCACTGGGTCCACAACACCAGTGACTTGGAATGCAGAACTCTGGAGATATGCGCGAGCCCAATGAATTCCAATGAGATAACATGATTTTATATTTGGGAAAGCGGCTTTTTCAAACAATTTTCATACTGTTTCTCTTATCCATTGCATTTTATTATTCACTGGGGCTTATGCCCGGCGATCCCATTGACCTCTTGATCACCGCAAATCCCAAAATCAAAGTTGAGGATATTGCCAGGCTCAGAAAACTTTATGGTTTAGACCAGCCCATTTATGTCCGATATGGAAAATGGCTAAAGCAAGTGATCAAACAGAGAGATTTCGGATTTTCGCGTGTTTATAAAAAGCCCACATCGGAAATTCTAAAAGGTCGTCTTTCCAATACAATTAAGCTCATGCTCTCTGCATTTTTATTGAGTCTGTTTATTGCAGTTCCCATTGGGACTTACTCAGCCATACGGCACTATTCGAAGCTTGATTTTGGTTTAAGTATTTTTGCATTTATTGGAATTTCCATCCCCTCTTTTTGGTTGGGGCTCATGCTCATGACTGTTTTTTCAGAAAAATTGGGTTGGTTTCCAGCCGGTGGGATTCAAACCATTGGGGTGGATAGTTTTATGGACAAAATGAGGTATATGATCCTCCCAACGATTACCATTAGCATTCAAAGCATTGGTGTATGGATGAGATATATGAGGTCCAGCATGCTTGAAGTCATTAAGCAAGATTATATCAGAACCGCCCGAGCCAAAGGATTAGACGAAGAAGTCGTCTTATACAAACATGCATTGAGAAATGCACTGATCCCACTCATTACCATTATGGCATTATCGCTACCGGGTTTGGTCAGTGGGGCCACGATCACAGAAATGATTTTTTCTTTGCCTGGCATGGGTCGCCTGCTTTTGGATTCTGTGATGAACACGGATTATTATGTGGCCATGGTGGCCTTTTTATTTTTGGCGGCACTGACTTTAATTTCCAATTTTATTGCAGATATTTTGTACGCGGTCGTAGATCCAAGGATTCGAATTATTCGCCATGCAGACTAGCCCTCAAAAATATTACAATAGCCCCGGGCAAATTGCCTGGCGCCGATTTAAAAATCATAAATTGGCTTGGTATAGTCTGGTATTCTTGGGATTCATGAGCCTCGTTGTCCTGATATTGCCATACGTCTTCCAAACCTATTTCGGATTGGATTATCAATCGATCGATATGAATCAGCGTTTTGGTCCGGTGTCTCTTCACCATCCCTTTGGCACGGATGAATTGGGAAGAGATGTTCTCGCGCGTCTTCTCTATGGGGGACGAATTTCATTGTCGGCTGCGCTGATCTCTTCCATTTTTTCTCTGCTCATTGGGATGGCGATTGGGGCGTGGGCAGGATATTACTCCGGCATTGTGGATTCCATTCTCATGCGTTTTACAGATACCATGTTATCACTTCCCACATTGCCGCTCATGATCCTTTTGGCGGCTATGGACCTAGAAAAAATATTTCCCGAGGAACTATTTTTCCTAACGGAAGGCAATTATGCTTCCATGTTTAAATTTATGATCATCATCGTCTTTTTTGGATGGATGACGGTGGCGAGGCTCGTTCGTGGAGAATTTTTGTCATTGCGAGAACGTGAATTTGTTTTGGCCGCTCGAGGGATGGGAGTGAGCAACGGAAAAATCATTTGGAGGCATATTATGCCCAATTGTGTGGCCCCGATTATTGTGGCCACCACCCTTTCTCTCGGAGGATTTATTCTGTATGAAGCCACGTTAAGTTTTATTGGATTGGGCATCCAACCTCCGCTCCCCAGTTGGGGCAATATGTTAAACAACGCCCAAGAATATATTCGTATCTCGCCATTATTGGCTTTCTTCCCCGGTCTTTTCATCTTGGTCACCGTCGTCGCATTTAATTTTGCCGGCGATGGACTGAGAGATGCCTTTGATCCGCAATTTGTGAATAAGTAGCAAGCCATTTGCTTTCAGCAAATGGCGCGCAGTCCTGTCATTCCGAGGGACAAAGTCCCGAGGAATCTCTTTTAAAATCTTTTTAAATTTTTCAGCCCGCATCAGCATAAACTGCACACTTTTATACCATCTCTGAGATGGTATAAAACTAGGCAAATCATCGAAAAAAACATATTGCACCCATAAATAAATTTGCTAATGTCTCCCCACGTTCTGGAAATGGTATTAAAATTAGGAGGTATCGTATGAAGTTGTTCAAGGCTCTTTCATTTATTACTTTGGTGTTTTCTTTTTTTGCCAGTTTCTCTGTCTC
>CAZDSE010000191.1:0-3243 GCA_964507905.1 uncultured bacterium
CTGCACGGGGTGCGAATTTAAAAAAACTGATTGTAGAAGAAGTGTTGACCGATGGAGAGTTGCGGGAACAGGTTTCAAAATTAAATTTTGAAAAAATAGAACTCTATGTTCGAGTGATTGATACGGATAAGTTGGAGTGGATCATTCGAACCGGTCAGCTGGATAATGAATTTGTGCGAGCTGTCAAAGAAGTCGCTGATGCCGCCGTTTATATTAACAAGACCATTATGGATAAATATTCCCTCAATACCGCGATGGCCATGCGAATGGATGTTGGGTTTGGTAGACTTGAAGCTCATGATCCATTGATTAAAGAAAGAGTTCTTTGGATTCAAGCATCAACATTTGGAGTGAAAAAATATAAAGACTTTGCAGTAAGAGTTTTATTGTCTTTGGCCATTCTCAATCGATTTACAGACAATTTTAATTTTAAAGCCATTGATGTCTGGGGGGGATTTGCTCGGGTTGGATCTGGAGCGGGGCTTGCGGGAGAAAAAGATTCTGTCAATGATCCATCCAAATCACAAGAACTGGCAGTTTTTGGATCTAAAATTGATCTTGCAAAACTCACCGGAAAAGATCTGGGTGCGGTATATGCCGAATTTGTACATCGACGAAAAACAGGGGATATTACCGATCAATCGTTTGTGATGGGTTGGGACACCAAAATCCCTCCCACTGAAGAAGGAAAGCGGCCCATGGAAATTGGGGTTCGTTTCCAAAGTCAACAAGATGATCCAGATCCAACGGTGGCCGATGGAACTGCGCTCACAGCGGGAGTGCTCTATCCATTGCGGGATTACAATTTGGCGTTGGTCATCAACGTCAGTTATGTACTGGATTCCACAGACCCCGAACGTGACGGAGAAGTGCTTGTTACGACGGATTTTCAATTATTATACTGATATTTTTTTGAAAGCCTGCTTTCAAAAAAATATCAGTATGTTTTTTCTTCTGGCTTTAATGCTGACTTGCTCTATATCGACGTTTGCTCAAGAGATAACTGCCCAAGAAATTGTTTATAAACTTAGTTACGAAGAAGTGAATCCCAATCAGAGGCTAGGGCTGATTCTGCAGCTTGAAAATTTTCCATCTCTGAATACCCTGGATTTTCTAAAAGAACTGATCGAACTTGAACCCCATTCGGAACCCATGCGAGAAGCAGGACGAATTGCACATGCAATCGAAAGACATTTAACCGAGGAAGATCCCATCATTTTATCTTTAAACTTTAAAAAACGATCATTTGTTTTAAGACAAGCGGAGTTCATTGCCCGTGCCAAAGAAGAGCCATGGAATGGAAATCGTGAGGAATATCTTCGATCTTATTTATTTGAAAAATTTTTGGACTTCGAGAGGCAAGAAAATCAGGGAAAACGCGTCTCTGAGTCAATCTATTTGGGTGCCAAGTCCCCTCACATTGAGACAGACTCCGAATTGGATCGAGTGACCCAAGCCATTTTTGATTTTCAGATGAAACCGTATAATGAAAATCCTGCTCAAAAGGAAGAACAGTATCAAAGAATTATGCAGGTCTATCCCATGTCACCCCGAGTGGTTCAATATTTTTCAGAAGAAAAAGTGAGGCGGTATATCTGGAAAAAATATGAAAAGGAGATGAAAGAAGAGATTCAGCGCTCAAAACAAAGAGAAGCCAGAAGAAATGCATTTATTTATGGAATTGATCAAGAGTTGATTCACAAGGGGCGAGGCCGCGATGACTTGGGGCCAGCTTTGTTAAGGCAGAGACACGTCGATCTTAAGGCGATCTATGAAGAATATCGGAGAATAAATCCAGTGGGAAAATTAAATGAACTCATTGAACAGCATTCTGAATTTGGTTATTTGGTGGAACGACGAGGCGTGAAAAGTCAAAGGGCCAGTTTTATTTTGCCGTCACTTTTGGAGTATAAAAAATTGGATCCGACTCATTTTGATGAAGCCCAAAAAAGACAAGAGGCATTTTATAAAGAACTTTTGTCTCCTGAGTTCGTTCAGGTTCTTCGTGAGGAATGTTTTTCGATTTTTAATCTGGCAGCTGGAACCAATATATTGGCTCGATTTTTTCCAAACATTGATAAGGATACGCTATTTAAGCAAGCCACTCAGATACTATTGGGATTAGATGAGACTTCCAAAGATGCCGAAACCTATGAAGATCGACTGCAATCCAATTTAGATCGGCAAAAAATTCAAATTGCAAATGCATTAAAAGATATCCAGTTTTCAAAACATGAACTGACAGATATTTTGGATTTTTATTTTGGTACACTTCTAAAGATATTGGACAGTGATTCCTCCACCATTTATCCACCTATTTTGTCTTTGGGTTATGCGATGGCAGAAACCAAGACCCGTTATTATTTGGCACATCAAGGTGATCTGGTCTCTCAGTCCAATCAAGTTTTTGCTGTAAGAGATGCGTTTTGGGAATTTTGTGGAAATATTTTGGTGATTCGTCTGAGAGATCTTATTTTTTCACATTTGGAAAGTCGAAAGAAACAGTTCGAAGAGATATATAGTCAACTCAGTACTCAAAAGGATGATGTTCATAAAGTTGATTTATTTGAAAAAATTGTGAAAGAATTTGAAAGTCAATATCCTGCCGAATTTAAGTATGAGGAGCCTTCATGGGTCGAGGAGGGCAAACCAAGAGATTCTATGGCTCAGCAAATTGAGCAGTGGTTTTTTAAGGAAGATAAAAAGCTTATCAAAGCAGAGACCGAAACATTTTATGATTGGTCAGGGACATTTCCATCTTTAACTGTGATCCAATGGATGAATCTGAGGGATCAGGAGAAATTTTTTGCATTTCATGAGGAGAGGGATGGATTCAGAATCGCAAAACGTCTCCAAAATGACTTGGTGTATCAAGAATTTGTTAAAGAAGCGCCCGAAGTGGGGCGGTTAATTATCAAAAAATATCACTCACTTATCCAAACTTTTAATGATCCCGAGCACCTGATAACCGAAGAAAGTGTCTTTGAGGGATTTACGGACTTTAAGCCCTTTCTATGAGTTTTGACAAATATTGTCACTTTTGATGCATATTTAGAGGTGCGAAAACTCATGCTCAATACAAAAAAACTAATGATTATCATGAGTTATCAATATGAGGATTTGGCACAATCCTTGCTCATATATAGGATAAGATGAGAATGCTTTACATAGTTCTAGTCTTGCTATTGTCCAGCATGGTCATGGTCCAGGCACAGTCCCTGACTGAGACCTCCTTATGGTATC
>CAZDSE010000191.1:3253-4512 GCA_964507905.1 uncultured bacterium
AAAAGAGGGGACTGTTTTTAGTGAAATTTCAACATTCACATATACCGGTGAAAATCCGAAAGGAAAGACAATCGAAACCAGACTTCGAGCTGGGCTCAAAACGTATAACCAGCTTTCCACCCATTTTAATTTCAATTTTAACGGAAGCTATTGGGGACAATTCCCAAAAGAGTCTTGGGGGACATTCGATATTGAATCTGCTTTTTTAGAGTGGCAAAATGTCGAAAAATCATCTTTGTATTTTGTGAGACTTGGGCGTGTTCTTCCATTGTGGGGAACTCTTCCCATTTATAGTCCCATCCGAAATCAGTTCCCATCATTTTCCTTGGATCCCCTAGAGACTCATTCGAATGGAATTACCGGAATATATACACAAATTCAGGAAGAAAGATTGGATTTTGAACTTCTGTTAAGTCCTTTATTCATTCCCCATTTGGGAGGACCTACGTATGAATCGAATGATCAAGGGGTCTATTACACAGCGTCTCGTTGGGCCATGCCGATTTATTATACGGCGCTCATTGGGACTGCACATGTTCCTTTAAAATACAATTTTCATATGCCAGAGATATCAGAGATCATTATGAAAGGCGGAGGGGCGGTCCGACTTACATTTAAAGATTTTTACGATCAGTATCGCTTTTCAGGGCTTGTGATGCGCATGGTCGATCCTAAGGCCAGAATTAGAATTGATGGACGCTTAAAAATAATAGACGAAAAATTGTTAGAAGCAAATGTGGATCTATATCCGGAGTTTTATCGGTCCACATTTTATGCGTTTGAGAGTCATTTTAAGACACCGACTGCGCATCTTCATATCGAGTCATCCTATAAGGTTCCCGATAATCCAGACGATTTAAAAGACTATCTTATTTATCCGGAAGAATGGAATAATTTTATTGCATTACAAACGAAGCATGGATTTTATATGTATCCGCAGGTACTTACAGGATTGTCACTGGTGCGGCAATTTAATCCGTATAAAGATGCAAGCTATAAACTTCCATCTCGATCATTGCAAAGTTTTATTGGGCGTTTAGATTGGGAGCCGATAAAGGGATTTTCAACTCTGTTGTCTTCGGAACTGGCAACGACATTTAAAGAGAGTGTCAATCGATTTTCAGTCAATTGGTCACCCGAATCTAAAACAAATCTTGGAGTGGGTGTGGATGTCATTGTCGGACAAGAGGATACCTATTGGGGTTATTTTAGAGATCAAGACCGATTGTGGGTGCAGGGATCATATGCATTTTAAGATA
>CAZDSE010000192.1:0-4456 GCA_964507905.1 uncultured bacterium
CTCGCACCTGTGGCAATTCGGTTTGGGAGCTGCTGATCCAAGACTTCTAACGCTTGTTTTTGCTCACTGATTTGCTGCTCTAATTGTTTAATTTTTTCATCAAAATCTTCTCGTTGCTCTGCCAGTTTTTGTTGAACGAGTTTTTGAATCTGTTCATCTGAGGTAGGCACTGGAGCTGGTTCCTCTTGATTTTGGGCAAGAGCCAGGCCATTCAGCATGACAAATATGGCCATCACGATAAATACCGCTAACCCACTAAAAATATTTACATTTTTTGAATTCCCCATCTCGCCCCCCTTTTGTCGCGATCCCCCCATTACGGTGCAGGTTTATTAACACAAAAATAGGCTATCGGCAACTATGGGGAAAAGCCGGGTGTTTCAGACAGATTGGCATTCGGAGTCCAATCTTCTTCTGTCGTATAGGCAGGTAGCCCAAACCAGGTGAGTCGAAACTGATCATTTAAATACGACGTCCGATAGAGCGCATAATCTTTGTCGAGAAGTTTATGATCCAAACGAACGCGCTCCAAAGACTGTCCCTTTTTTAAATTTAATTTAAATGGGGTTCTTCCCAAAATAAATTCGATGAGATCTTCTGGGCCCAAATGCGTTTCAACTCCAAATGACAAATTCATATCGAATCGATCGGCCAATGTAAATTGGTCAGGATAAAAGAGACTTAAAAACGCGTAGGGCTTTAACCCGTCTCCAAGCACAGAATCCAAAGGATCGGCGCAGACAAATAGCTTTGGATATTTTTCATAAACTTCTTTGGGCTTTCTTCCATACATCTCTTGAAATCGCTTTTCGTAAATCGGGAGATACTCATCCAAGTACTCCAATTTAAAATCATGTCCCACAATAAGACCATATTCTCCGGGGTATAGCTTCTCCAAATTTCGATTCATCAAATACCCTTGGTCAGGGTCATTTAGACCAAATTTATTATCAATCGGATCATTATAATAGGAAATCAAATCATCGGAAGACCCTCGAATGCGTTGATCGGGATGCCATGGGACCATCCCATTCCAAAACTTCCATCCAATCAAATCAACGGATTTCCGTTCACAATCCCTGGCACTTTTGCATGTCTCATAATTATAGAGCTCCACAAATCGACCATCAGAACCTTTTTTGGAATCAAATTGAATTTCAGTCATGGCCACTGTTTTTCGATCGTAAGCAAATTTCTCCAGTTCTTCTTTAGATGGCAGATAGCGTGGAGTTGCATTCTTAAATGTCGGGACAAACACTTCATCATAGAATCGACCGACAATTTCGGGATCTCGAATGATAATCGCACTCTCATCATTTTCATTTTCTGCACTTCGGCTAAAATTATACGATCCCAAAATGAGAATTTTTTTATCAATGATCATAAATTTGTGATGAAGCTGACCTCGATACTTGGCGAGCCTGACCGACATCCCATGCTTGATCATGGGTTTATAGGCTCCACGAGATTCGGCCCCCAGGCCATTAATAATTCCATAGATCTGAACTTTTTTGACATTCCCGCCGGCTTCACCGGGAGTATATACATATGAAGCGGTTTGTAGGGCTTGCTGCCAGGATTTATTGTCTTTTTCTTCATCTTCTTCTTCATCTTTTAATTTCTTATTATTTTCAAACCATGTCTGCCACTCTTCATCTGACATGTCCGATTCTGAAACGGATACGCCATCATTGCCCAATGATCGAAACTTCTTCACATTTTCCTCCCAGGGCTCAGACTGAACAGCCACTGGCTTAATATTATATTCACCCGAATTGGGAGTTTTGGCCTTATTCATGAGCGCATGATAAATCATACGGCCATCGAGTGCATACGATGCAAAGTGGATGGATTTTTCCGCCGAATAAATCGCTTCTACAATTTGCTTTTCAATATTGTGACGGGGAGAAAAATAAAATTCTACGGGCGTTCCATCAATGACCTTATGCGGATATGAAATGGCACCTTTTAAATTGACAAAATCTTTCGGGTCTAATCCGGCCGGAGTTTTTGCATGATCATCCACCACCACAACGTCTGATCCATTTTGAAAAACCCCTCCTTTGTCCTTCTGAAACTTTTGCTCGGCCATTTGTTCAAAATCTTTTGAAAAAATATCGGCCACATCGGAGTCATAAAATAAGAAAGACGCATTCCCATTATACTGAGAACATTGAGGGGTCGCATTCGTTGACCCCATCCAAACTCTCGCCCGATGGGTTCCTCGACCCAAGATACAATATTTGTTGTGACTCAAACTGCGCTTTTGATCATGAGTGACTTTGATCCCAGCTTCAAGAAAACTGGAATTTCCATACTGATATATGGGATCTTTGTGCTGATACCAGTCAGTATCGGTCGCTATTCTAACCTCGACCCCACGTTTTTTCGCCCGCACCAATGAATCAATAACTTTTCGATCCCCAATTTGATAAATGGCACAATCAATCGATTTGGATTCTGAATCTATTTCTTGAATGAGATGCGGCCTCGGGCCTCGTTCATTTGGGTGGTCATAGGGCGGCAAATTATAGAAAAATTCGATCGACTGACAAAAAACAACGCTTTGGCATAAAAAAAATAAAAAAGTCGTTGTTTTAAGAATTGTTTTTATTATTCAATTCCTCGCTTACGCTTCACATCCCAAAAAATATGCTCCGGCTTTGCTTTATTAAAAAATCCGGGGACTCGCTTGTTTAAATCTGACCGCAGCTCGTCGATCTCGTCCAAATCCAACGCCATAGAAGAGAAGTGAAGTGGAATCCTATTTCTCGTTTTAAGTTCTCGCTTGTGCGTATAAAAATTGCTTCGGTTTAAATCCCACATTTTTTTAAAATTATCCGTAAATGAATCGGCCAATTGGGGAAACTCTCTCCCCGGAATATGGATCAAATTTTCCAGTGTTTTAAACTCGGCACTGATGGAATAATTATAGCTTCCCGTCCACACATCTTTGCCATCAATGATCAGATATTTGTTATGCATTTGTGGATCTCTGGCATAATAGAAAATATAAGAAAAATATTTGCTTCGAACTTCAATATCATTATCCGATAACCACCGGCTCATCTTATAACCACCCATGCGTAAGCAGTCTTCAGAATCTTCGCCGTTATTTTTCACACATGCCCGATACTCACTCATAAACTGCTTTTGATGAGATTGGGTCGCATATTCATCCCCATCAATCAGCACGCGAATTTCCAATTCGGGTTTTCGCTTTTTGGCTTCAACCAATGCTTTGGCAATGGCGACAAATCGAAAATGATCGGAAGCCACATAAATAGTGTCTTTGGCACGAGAGATGGCCTTCTCTAACGCACGAGATGCCACGCGATTACCATTATCTTTAAACTTTAAAGATTTATCAAAATTCCAACTCGTAAAAAGAACATCAAATTCAGATTCCTCCTCCCAATCTCCATCATATTCTTCTTTCTTCTCAAATGTTTCTTTGGATGGAAAATCATAACTATACGCCCACAATCGTTGATATTCTTTTTGAAATTGTGTCGTCAAATACGGCTCATCGGTTACTTCTAAATAATTTTCATCGTACTTGCTATCGGCAGAATCCGAAAAGTTACCACTCCCCGTAAATAAAACGGTATTTGAAAAATCTTCATCGCCATCCCCCTTCAGTCCATCTGGAAATCCATCCACAATAAAAAATTTGTGGTGCATCGATTTATTTTTGACATACCGGACATCAATCCCAATGGCTTCAAGCTTTTCACTTTGATCATATTTGGATGTGTCTTCCGGCTTCTCTTCTGATGCATCCCACGCTCTATCAAATATGACACGAATTTTAACTTCCGGTCGTCTGGTTCGCACCTCCTTTAAGGCATCAAATATGGAACTACTGCTAAAATTATACATGGCAATATCGATGTTTCGATCGGCATTCAGCAGATGTTTCTTAACCGCAGCCTGCGCCCCGCCCTTTGGGCTAAAATAGACATTCACATCACGAGCTTCAAGATGCGAAAATCCACACAAAATGACTGAAAAGACCAATATGAGTTGATGTAATATTTTATTTTTCATATGTGCGGTCTTTATAGTGTCGTGCCCCAGATATGTCAAAGTCTAATTTTTATGAAAGCATATAAAGTTGTCCCTTGACTGTGCTGTCGCAAGGTCTGCGGGACAACTTTATATGCTTTCGGATAGTTTAGACAGCTTACTCAAAATCTCGGCCCACGAGAGCCAAATTCTGTCGGGCGGCACGTCGGACATGCTTTTCCTTGATCGGCGAGTGAAAAAAACGATTGAGCGCACTCAGCAAAATAGACTTTGTCTGAGACGCTGACATTCTGGACTCATCTTTCATGGCCATACATGTCTTTAAAAGATGCGCTGCGACCGTATTGTCTTTGATGCCATGATCTAAAATTTTATCCACACATTGGGACAGAAATATAGTTTCGTCTTTCACGTGCCAACCAGAAAC
>CAZDSE010000193.1:0-4440 GCA_964507905.1 uncultured bacterium
TGCGGCACAAAGTGCCATTTGGAATTGCCCAAATCGGTAAGGCATTTCGAAATGAAATTACACCTGGAAATTTTATTTTTAGAACACGCGAATTTGAGCAAATGGAGATGCAATATTTTGTGAAGCCGGGAACAGACGAAAAATGGTTTGAGCAGTGGAAAGAAGAACGAATGAAATGGCACAAAGCGCTGGGCTTAAGTCCCAATAAATTGCAATACCATGAGCATGCCAAAGGGGAGCTCGCCCATTACGCCAAAAAAGCATTTGATATTCAATATGAGTTTCCGTTTGGTTGGCAAGAAATTGAAGGAATTCACAATCGCACGGATTTTGATTTGTCTAGGCATCAAGAATATTCCAAAAAAAATCTGCAGTATTTCGATGATGAGACCAAAGAAAAATATATTCCCTATGTTATTGAAACGTCCGTTGGATGCGATCGCACGTTGTTGGCTATCCTGATCGATTCATATGTGGAAGAGGAAGAACGCTCGGTTTTAAAATTTCATCCCAAAGTAGCGCCCATTAAAGTGGCTTTTTTCCCTTTAATTAAGGATGCCCAATTGATTGAGCTCACCCATAAACTTCAGGAATCGATACGGCCATTTTATTTGACTCGCTATGATGTTGCCGCCAGCATCGGCCGCAGATATCGCAGGCAAGATGAAATTGGAACTCCCTATTGTGTGACGGTAGATTTTGATTCTCTAAAAGACAATAAAGTGACTGTTCGTGATCGAGATTCAATGCAGCAAGATCGAGTGGGTGTCGACGGATTATTGGAGTATTTGAAGAAAAAATTAGATTAAGGTCGTTTCTATGACGAATGAATCTCATTTTGTTTATTTTTTTGGGAACGGAAAATCTGATGCCGATCCCAAACGCAAAGATATTTTGGGAGGAAAAGGAGCGGGTCTTGTGGAAATGACCCAGCTTGGGATCCCCGTTCCTGCAGGATTTACCATTTCGACTGAAGTCTGCACTTATTTTTATAAAAATAATTTTTCATATCCAGCGCATCTCAAAGAAGACGTCTTAAACTCGATATCCATGGTCGAAAAGGTCATGGGGGCGTCATTTGGAAATCCAAAAAATCCTTTGTTGGTTTCTGTGCGTTCAGGATCGCGGGTCAGTATGCCAGGCATGATGGATACCGTTTTAAACTTGGGGTTGAATGATAAAACGGTACTAGGGCTCATTCAGCAAATGAATAAAGAACGTTTTGCATATGACAGTTATCGAAGATTCATACAAATGTATAGCAATGTGGTTTTGGGGATGAACTCTCATCTCTTTGAATCCCTGATCGACAATAAGAAAAAGAAATATGGATTCACTCAGGATGTGGATTTAACGTCTGAACATCTTAAAGAATTGGTCCAGGAATACAAAAATTTGGTTAAAAAAACACTGGGAAAAGAATTTCCGCAGGATCCACATGAGCAGCTGTGGGGAGCGATTGGAGCGGTGTTCCGGTCCTGGAATTCTCAACGGGCCGTGACCTATCGAAAAATTCATGAAATTCCAAATGACTGGGGAACGGCGGTCAATATTCAAGCCATGGTATTTGGAAATTTGGGAAATGATTGTGCGACGGGTGTGGCATTTACCAGAAATCCATCGACGGGTGAGAAAAAAATATTTGGTGAATATCTGATCAATGCCCAAGGAGAAGATGTGGTGGCGGGGATTCGAACGCCGTCGCCACTCTTGGATGATGGAAAATCACCGCAAAGTCTAGAAAAGATGATGCCTGAGGCCTGCACAGAGTTACTTCAAATTACAAATCGACTGGAGACACATTATTCAGACATGCAAGATATCGAGTTTACGATTCAAAAAGGAAAAGTGTGGCTGCTTCAAACCCGCCGAGGAAAAAGATCTGCCAAGGCTGCCATCTGCATTGCGCTGGATATGGTTCAGGAAAAACGGATCTCTAAAAAAGAAGCCATTTTAAGAGTGGATCCGCATCAGTTGGATCAACTTTTACATCCGATGATTGATCCCAACGCCCCCAAAGAAGTGCTGGGGCAAGGACTTCCGGCGTCTCCTGGGGCCGCGACCGGTGAAGTTGTATTTTCACCCGATGATGCGGAAAAGTTTTCAAAGCAAGGGCAATCCGTCATTTTGGTTCGGATGGAAACCTCGCCAGAAGATATTCATGGCATGCATGTGGCCAGTGGCGTTTTAACTGCGCGAGGGGGGATGACAAGTCACGCCGCTGTTGTCGCACGGGGGATGGGAAAATGTTGCGTCGTCGGATGTCATGAGCTTCATATTGATTACAAAAATGCGGAGATGATTGTCAGAGATCAAAAAATTCACAAGGGGGATGTGATTACCTTAAATGGATCCACGGGAGAAATATATAAGGGAAAAGTTCCGACTATTTCGCCAAGTCCAGATGATGCATATCGTGAATTTATGTCGTGGGTGGATGAGGTGAGAACCTTAAAGGTTCGTTCCAACGCCGATACCCCGCACGATGCCCATGTGGCGCGACAATTTGGGGCGGAAGGAATAGGACTTTGTCGAACCGAGCATATGTTTTTTGATTTTGCCCGGATCGATGCCATGAGGGAAATGATTTTGGCAGATACGGAGCAATTCCGACGGAAAGCATTGGCCAAATTATTACCGATGCAAAAAGAAGATTTTATTGGAATTTTTAGAGAGATGAAGGGGTTCCCGGTGACCATTCGACTTTTGGATCCGCCCCTTCATGAATTTTTGCCTCACAATAATAAGGACTTGGCCGATCTTGCCAAAAAAATTGATATTCCGTTTGCGCGACTCAAGCGAAAAGCCAAGAGCTTGGATGAATTTAATCCCATGCTGGGATTTCGAGGATGTCGATTGGGAATCGCGTATCCAGAAATTTATGAGATGCAAGTTCAAGCCATTATGGAGGCGGCGTGTACATTGGTTCAGGAAGAAAAAATGAATCTTGTGCCTGAGATTATGATTCCCATTATTGCCGATCTAAAGGAGTTTAAAATTTTAAAAGAAATGGTAGTGAAAGTCGCAGAAGACGTAATCAAGAAGTATAAAATTCATGTGGATTATAAAGTGGGAACGATGATTGAACTCCCCAGAGCTGCTTTGACGGCCGATCAGATCGCAACTGAAGCAGAATTTTTTTCATTTGGGACAAATGATTTGACGCAAACAACGCTTGGAATTTCGAGAGATGACGCTGGTTTTTTTCTGTCCGATTATGTGGAAAAAGGAATTTATGAAAAAGATCCTTTTGTGACCATTGACCAAAGTGGGGTGGGAAAGCTGATCAGCATGGCCGTGCAATTGGGACGAAAAACAATCTCAGATCTTAAAATTGGGATCTGTGGTGAGCACGGCGGTGATCCAGCCTCTGTGGAATTTTGTTATCGAAATGGCTTAAATTATGTAAGTTGTTCTCCCTATCGTGTGCCTTTGGCCAGACTTGCAGCGGCACAGGCTGTTTTAAGAAATAAATAAATATGAAACAGGAAAAAACCCAAGAAAAAAATAATGACCAGTCCGTAGAAATTAAGTTTGAGACGCTACAGTCAAAAACCATTGCTCTGTGTGTGACGGGCAGTATTGCAGCTGTTGAGACTGTAAAACTGTGTCGAGAGTTGAGACGATATAGTGCCAATGTCATTGTCTATATGACTCAAGGGGCGCAACAATTTATAACGCCCTTGTCATTGGAGTGGGCGAGCCAAAATAAAGTGATTACGGATTTATCCGGATCTGCGGATCATATCGTCAATGTGGATTTGGTGCTGGTGGCTCCAGCGAGTTTAAATACGATCAATAAAATTGCGTTGGGGTTGGCCGATAATGTCGTGACCACGACTGTGGCTTCTGCCTGGGGCCAAGGGTTTCCAATTGTGTTTGTGCCGACGATGCATGAATCCTTGGCTCAAAATCCTGTATTAAAGAAAAATATTAATTTTTTAAGAGAACAAAAAGATATTTTATTTATAGATGGTAAATCTGAAGAAGGAAAAGAAAAATTTCCAGATGTGGAAAGTATTGTTTCTCAAATTTCTCATATCATGAGTGATTCTCGTCTCAGAGGAAAAAAGATCTTAATTACCGCGGGCCCAACCCATGCTCCCATTGACCCCATTCGACATATGGGTAACTTTTCTTCAGGGGAGTTGGGTGTGAAGCTGGCCCATTCGCTCTACATCGCTGGAGCCGATCCGACTTTGGTGTATGGACCGGGTCGATTCAAGCCACATTCATTTTATCCAGTGATGTCGGTGACGACTCCAGATCAAATGTTAGAAGCGGTTCTATCTGAAGTTCAATATCAAAAATATGATGCGGCCATCTTTGCAGCGGCCGTATTGGATCATGTGCCTGCAACATATATAGATGAAAAACTGTCTTCTCATGACGACTTAAAAGTGGATTTTATAAAGACCCCTAAAATTATAAATGAAGTGG
>CAZDSE010000194.1:0-3217 GCA_964507905.1 uncultured bacterium
ATTTTCTGACACAACTGTACCGCCACCGTCCCCACAGAAACCGGGGCAACGCCCAACGCAGTTTCCGTTCGAATGCGTTTTGCCACTTTAAATGCATTTTCATACAGCCGATGCAAATACGGGCCCAATGCACGAGCCGACTGTGACAAACGAAATGCATCCTTCACTTGCCCCAATATCTGAGACTCCCCGACCACCATGGAATCTAAACTCGATGCCACCCGAAAGGCATGACGAATCGCAAGATCATCATGATAACAATACGTGTATTTGGAAAATTCTCGCCCCAGAAAATCAATTAAATCCACTTGTGTTTTTTTTGCATTCTCTGTAACGCAACTGATTTCGACACGGTTGCATGTGGAAAGAATGAGCCCTTCCTTAATGGCGCCAAATGAAAATAACGCTTTATAAGGACGCACATCATCCTTTGGAAAAAATACTTTTTCTCTGATGTCCAATGGCGCGGTCTTGTGATTCATCCCAAAAACGACAATGCTCATGCCTTGAACCACCCGTGCCAATTGGCAAATAGAACCAGCGCAAATCCGATGAGTGACATCATGGCCACTTTTTTCCCTCGAAATCCCTTTGAAAATCTCGCTTTTAATATGAGCGCATAGACAATCCAACCCAAAAACATCCACAATTGCCTGGGATCTGTTACCCAACTCAGTCCATTGAGACGAATGGCCCAAACCATTCCCACCAAAATCCCAACGCTCAAGGAACCAAATCCAAAAACAAGCAGCTTGGTTTGAAAATGATCAAGCGCCTCCAAAGAAGGAATATGGGATGGCTGTAAAAATATTTTTTTTCGTTTTAATCGAAATGCCTGAAACCAGTAAACGAGCCCCATGACCAGTGCGATTGCCAAAATTGCTTCGCCGATCAGTGATAATATCACATGGATGGGAAGTAAGTAGCTCACGTCAGCTTTTAATCCCTTGGCAATATCGGATAACGATCATCGAAGCATGCCGTGCAAAACCGTGATTTTTCTTTTCCTTCCACATGAAGCAACCCCTCCAGTGACAGATATCCTAAACTATCGGCTCCCAAAAAGTCTCTGATCTGGATCAGTGACTTTGATGATGCAATTAACTCTGATTTTGTGGGAGTGTCAATTCCGTAAAAGCATGGACCAATCGTGGGCGGTGAGGATATGCGCACATGAACGGATTTTGCCCCGCTGCTCTTTAACATGTGTATAATTTTTCTTGAAGTGGTTCCCCGAACAATCGAATCATCGATTAAGACGATGGCCTTCCCGTTTAATACATCTCGAATGGGATTTAATTTAATTTTCACCCCAAAATTACGAATGGATTGTTCAGGTTCAATAAATGTTCTTCCAATATAATGGTTGCGAATGATTCCCATTTGAAATGGAATCTGACTGGCTTGGGCATATCCAATGGCTGCAGGAACCCCAGAGTCCGGCACGGGAACCACAATATCGGCTTCAGCTGGTTGCTCTAACGCCAACTGTCGTCCCAAGTCCACTCGCATATCATAAACATTTTTTCCAAACACAAAACTATCGGGCCTCGAAAAATAAATGTGTTCAAAAATACATTGACGGTGAGATTGTTTTTTAAAAGGACTGCTCGTTTCTAGGCCCTCTTCGTTTAATTTGATCATCTCTCCGGGCTCAACCTCTCGCACAAACTTGGCCCCGATCAAATCAAATGCAGTTGTTTCAGATGCAACCACCCACTTCCCATTCAAATCCCCCAATGCCAGCGGCCTAAAACCATATGGATCGCGCACCGCATATAACGCTTTTTCAGTTAAGAACAAAAGACAATAGGCCCCTTCCACTTGACACAACGCCTCAATCATTCTTTCTCTCAGTGTTTCTTTCTGAGACCTTGCAATTAAATGAATAATAATTTCCGTGTCACTTGTCGTCTGAAAAATAGATCCTGATTTTTCCAACACCCGCCTTAAATAAACCGCATTCGTCAAATTTCCATTATGGGCCAACGCCAACTGTCCATGACTATAGGACACCAAAAAAGGTTGAACATTTTTAAGGGTATCTTCGCCCTGTGTAGAATACCGCACGTGACCGATGGCGCGATCTCCATTCAATCTTCCCAGGTTTTCCTTACCAAACACATCGTGCACAAGCCCCAATCCCTTTTCCACACGAAGCGTTTTTCCATCGGATGCCACAATTCCAGCCCCTTCTTGTCCTCGATGCTGTAGAGCATGGAGCCCCAGATAGGTGAGATTTGCCGCCTCCGGATTTCCAAAAATTCCAAAGACACCACACTCTTCTTTAAGTTTGGGTTGGGTTAAAATCATAAGACGGCGGTAGTGTAACGGAAGATGCCTCAAAATGCAAATGGGCCCCTTTCACAGAATCGCCCATTTAGAGTGTAATCTGGAAAGTTTTGGATGACAAATACTTATCATTTCTCGTAGAATGCAAGCAGTTATGTCACCAAATCTAAATATTGAACCTTTTGAGAAAGCATTAAATTCATTATCGGATATCCTAAAGCAAGAATGGACAGTGCTGATTCAGGATGCCACAATTCAACGTTTTGAGTATACTTTTGAGCTGTCGTGGAAAGTCCTCAAACGATACATTAAACTCAATAACAATTTAGAAATATTTAATGTGAAAGAAATTTTTCGAGAGGCAGGAAAGCAAGAACTGATTGATCATGTTGAAAAATGGTTTGAATATTTGGAGGCCAGAAATCTGACCTCTCATACTTATGATGAGAACATTGCTGAGAAAGTCTTTACAAAAGCAAAGGAATTTGAAAAAGATGCCCTTATTTTATTAGAGCGTCTTAAACCATTACTGCGATGACACACATTAAGGGGATGACCCCAGATCAAATAGCAACTATTTTAAAAATTATTCACTTGAGATTACCCAAAGTCACCGTTTATGCGTATGGATCTAGAGTCAATGGAAAGCCGCGAAAATATTCTGACTTGGATATAGCACTGGATGACGGGAGAAAAATTGGACTTTCAGTGATTTTACAGCTCAAAGAATCATTGTCTGAAACCAACATTCCTTTTTCGATTGATATTATCGATTATCATTCCATTGGCCCGACATTTAAAAGGATTGTGGATAATGAAAAAATCATCCTCTAAATAAAAACTACCTACTTTATAATGAAATCAAGGGCATTATTTCAAAAACTATCGGAAGTCAAAAGAAGGTTAACAATAGAAAGGAGTCGTT
>CAZDSE010000194.1:3227-3898 GCA_964507905.1 uncultured bacterium
GATTTGTAACTACATAGACCCAGAAGATGGTCAAAAAGTTGTGGGGGATGAGAGAGAAGATGAAGTGGAGTCTTTTATCGATTTTCTTTATAGCATCACTGAACATTTTGGTCCAACATCTGGTCGACATGATGAAAAAAGAATACGGATCATTCGCCTTCCAGGGGATAAGCATGAAGGCAAATTAGATAAGAAATATTTAGACGATTTAAAAGATCTACATGAGACTCTCGGATATATTGTCAAAAAATACAGCAAAAATCCAAAAAAGCAGCAGACATGAGAATACGCCGTTCTTTAAATCAATAATAATTTCAATGATTTACATTATTTTTGGACATAAATCATACTATTTTCAACATATTTATGGACAAATTTATGACCATAATTTTATGAAATAAGGACTAAATATGGGGTATATCGGCTCCTCAGATCCCGAGATGCCCTTCGAAAGCGGTCTCCGACATGGACTTTAATTCTGAAATATTGAATGACGGATTGGAATTAAAACCAATTTCATTCAAAATCGTCTCTCCAATGAAAACACATGGAATCTGATTCTTTTGACATACCTCTTCAAGACGTTTAAATTCATTCTCTCCCACACTCACAACGACTCTCGATGGCGCTTCATTAAACCAAAATGAAAAATCATCATTTCCAGTCAATTT
>CAZDSE010000194.1:3908-4435 GCA_964507905.1 uncultured bacterium
TTGCCCCCACGCCACACGCAAAACAAGATTCCAAAACAGCAACTGCAAGCCCCCCGTCCGAACAATCATGTGCCGAGTGGATCAGTCGCTGAGAAATCAATTCCAAAACCGTTTTTTGAACATTTTTTTCAAGCTCCAAATTAAGCTTGGGTAAAGATCCTTCTTCTCTTCCATATATAAGAGACAAATACTCACTTCCTCCCAAAGCCTGATCTCCGGTTTCCCCCAACACCAAAATTTTATCTCCCACGTGTTTGAATCCATGCCCCATTCTCATATTCACATCTTTTAGTAACCCCACCATCCCAATCGTCGGAGTTGGATAAATCGAAACCCCATTCGTCTCATTGTAAAAACTGACGTTGCCACTCACAACTGGCACCCCCAATGCCAGACATGCAGATGAAATCCCTTCCACGCATCCAACAAATTGTCCCATGACCTCTTTTTTTTCAGGATTCCCAAAATTTAAACAATCCGTAAGTCCAATTGGCTCTGCGCCCACACACACCAAATTCCTCGCCGCC
>CAZDSE010000195.1:0-4425 GCA_964507905.1 uncultured bacterium
GGTATTGGATAGTCTTCCTCTAAATAGCGGCATGGAAGATGTGTTTTTAAAACTAACGACCGAAGAAGAAGGGGTGGTGTCTTCATGAGAGCCATTTGGGCCATCGCCAAAAAAGATTTAAAAAATTATTTTTTAACTCCCATCGGCTATTTGGTATTGACCGTCTTTGCGGGGCTCATGAGCTGGATGTTTTGTGCGGCCCTGTTTGATTTTTTGAAACGAGCACAGGCCATGCAAATGTATGGCGGCGGTATGCCGGAAATGAATGTGAATGCAATGGTGATTCAGCCGATTCTGGGCAATATGGCGGTTATTTTTTTACTCATGGGCTCTCTCATCACCATGCGACTTGTGGCCGAAGAGAAAAAAATGAGAACCATGGAACTTTTGCTCACCTCTCCCATAAAGCCATATGAGCTCATTTTGGGAAAATATATTTCTGCTCTGATTCTGTTTGCCGCAATGCTGGCAGTGACAGCGATTCATCCGATTCTGATGGGAATTTTTGGAGGAAATCCGGATTTAAGCCAGATATTGGCGGGATATTTGGGTGTATTTTTGTTGGGAGCGTCCTTTTTATCTCTCGGACTTTTTATTTCAGCCATGACGGAAAACCAAATTACAGCGGGTGCAGTGACGTTTGGATTGTTTTTATTCTTTTGGATTATCAGTTGGATTTCAGGACCTGCAGATTCTCCGGGTGCAAAAATGATGCAGTATATATCGATTATCGATCATCTTTCTAACTTCATACGTGGCCTGATAGACACACAAGATGTGGTTTATTATGTGAGCTTTACTTTTTTTGGACTATTTTTGACCCATCAGGCGATTGAATTTCAAAGGTGGAGGTAGGGATGCTATCCAAAATCGCAAGATCTGTGGTGTGGGTTGGCATATTTAGCATACTCGGATCGTTTTTTTATTACTTGGTGAAGGTAAAAGCAGATCTGATTTCATATGTCCTCTTGGGAGTGGGAATCGTCTTGATCGGATTTTATGTGGCCGTTGAATTCCAAAAATTAAAGACGTGGTTTCAGTGGAAAAAAACAACCTCTTATCAGTTCAATGCGATCTTAATGGCCGTGATTATTTTTGGAATTATAAGCCTTCTTAATTTTTTGGGAGTTCGTCACACTAAGCGGTTTGATTTTACAGAACAAAAACTTTTTTCTTTGGCGCCCCAGTCGATCAAAGTCATTAAAGCCTTAAAAGAAGAGGTTCAAATCTCAGGATATTTTAAATCTCAAGAAAAACCCATGTTTGATGATTTATTGGAAAAATACAAATATCATTCGGATAAAATTAAGGTGACCTTTATAGATCCAGACAAAGATACGGCGATTGCCAAAGCCAATAATGTCAGGAAGTATCAAACCATCATTGTGACTCGTGGAAAGCGGGAGACTCGAATTGAAGGAGTTTCCGAAGAAAAATTAACCAATGCCATTATTCAAATGGGGCGAGAGAAAACGCCAGTGGTTTATTTTTCGAAAGGCCATGACGAAAAAGATATGAAAGATACCGATCGAGAGGGATTGTCTCAGGTTCAAGAGGAACTTAAAAAAGCGGGATATGAAGTCAAAGATCTGCTTCTATTAGAAACCGGAAAGATTCCCCAAGATTGTGACGCATTCATTATCGCAGGTCCCAATAAACCCTTTTTACCGAATGAAGTGGATCTGATTTCGGCATATCTGAAACAAGGTGGCCGAGCGGTCCTGTTGATCGATCCACAGGAGCGCGAGTTGGGGATTGAATCCATCATTCATGAGGCAGGAATTGACCTCGATCACACCGTGGTGGTGGATCCCGTATCTACAATATTTGGACAATCAGCAGCCACGCCGGTTGTGACCACCTATACATCCCACGCCGTCGTACAAGGGATGAAGGTCAATACATTTTTTCCCATGGCCAGATCGCTCACTGCAGTTTCAAATCCCACCAACAAAAATTTAAAAGTGACCGCATTGGCAACGACGAGTCCCGCGAGCTGGGGGGAAACGGATCCCATTAAATCTGGAAAAGTCCAAATGAATGAAGGAAAGGACAAGAAAGGCCCATTAAATATCGCGATGGTATCCGAGGGAAATTGGCAAGATGCTTCGAAAAAAGAAAATGAGATGAGGCTTGTTGTTTTTGGAGATTCGGATTTTGTCAATAATCGCTCATATGATTTTGCCGGAAACGGAGATTTTTTTATGAATTCGGTGGCATGGCTGGCTGAAGACGAAGCGTCCATTGCGATTCGACCGAAAGAGGCGAAGGGGGCACGGTTTATGCTCCAGCCGACCGATGTTCGACTCATTTTCATTTTAACGGTAATACTGCTGCCACTCGCCATTATGGCATCGGGAATCTTCGTATGGTGGCGCCGCAGACAAGTCGCATAATAGGGGGATGCAGAATGAAGTTTAAAACCACGTGGGTATTGGCGGGAATATTGGTTCTATTGGGTGTGGGTGTCTACATATTTGAAATCCAAGGTGGCAAAAAAAGACAAGCGGCCAAAGAAAAAGAAGAAAAAATATTGGTATTTGAAAAGGATCAAGTGGAATCCATCCTACTAAAATCAGCCAACGGAAAATTTGTGGCCAAGCGAAGTGGGGCGGATCAGTGGACATTGGAAGAGCCACTCAAAGTCCCGGCGGATAAATTTGCTTGGAATGGGTTCGTGGACACACTTTATGATCTTAAATTTTCCCGTGTGATCGCAGAGAAGGCCGACGATTTGGTCCCCTATGGGCTTAAAGATCCAGCGAGAGTGGTAGAGCTCACGATGAAAGGTGGAGATAAGAAAGTATTTCATATAGGGGAGGATAATCCGATAGGCGATTCTACGTTTGTAAGCAAAGGAGATTCGAAAGTGGTGTTGGCGCCCAGACATTCGATCACAGCGTTTGACAAGGAACTTAAAGATTTGAGAGAGAAAAAACTATTTACTTTCGATGCACAAAAGACCCAGGAAGTGGAACTCCAGGAAAAAGGAAAAAAATTGGTGCTTAAAAAAGATGGCGCCAAATGGCTGATTGTGACCAATGCCAAAAAAGAAGAAGCCGATTCCACAAAAGTGACGGAACTTTTAAATACATTAAACTTTTTGGAAGTAAAAACGTTTGTCGAAGAAGAGCCCAAAGATGTGTCCAAATATGAATTAAAATCACCCAAAATCAGAGTGAAAGTGCGAGATGAAAAAACGACACAACTCGAAACCTGGTTTGGGAAAAAAGAAGCGGATCAGATTTATGTGTCCAAAGTTTCCGAAAAGCCTGTCTATCAAGTTCAGTCCAATATCATGGACCGCTTGTCCTTAGATGCGACCAAGTATGTCAAAAAAGAAGAGAAGAAGACACCAGATAACGCGAAGAATTAAGTAGATCAAGAAGTAGATCATGAGAAAAAAAATTAAAAAGACCTTTAGAAGTCTTTTTAATTTTTTCTCCAAAAACTGCACAAAAAATAACTATCGCTGGCGATAATAAGTTGCCTACTTTTATACCATCTCTGAGATGGTATAAAAGTAGGCAAAATTTATGGCCTTCTAAAGTTTCATATTGCAATTGCTTCATGAGCGTCATAAATAGATCATCAAATGAAAATCAAAAAAGAGGGAGGATACATGAAAAATTTATTTCAAATATTTGCAATCGCTATATTGATGCTTGGATTGAGGCAGGGGGCATTTGCTTCTGAAGAGATGTCAGAAGTTTTGGTCCAGGTTTATGACGGCCGAGATGACAATAAATCGGCATGTACGGTAGAGGTTCTGGGCTATACGGAAGAAGTGGATCCCAATGTGAATTTGGAGGACTTACGAGGGGTTGCCGGTCGAACCAATGTGAAGAAAACTTTACAATTTCGAGTGAGCTTTCAATACAACGCCAATGACGTCTTTACCGCGACATCTTTATACGACACGATGTGGGACGCATATGACACCACATATCTTTTGGCTTCGAATGAGATTGAGGAAAATAGATTTGAACGTTTGAAATTATTTTTAAAGCCCGGATCATCTTCACCTCGATCTGTCGATTACTACCGAGATGCCAAAGTCACTGTGTTTGGGATTGAATTTGGCGAAGTCGAAAATTCTTGTAGAGATCTAAAGCTGAGAGAAGACGGCAAATAGGGATTCAGATTTCCTTTTAATGTATAAAATTTCTGTTTGTTCATGAGGTATATTTCTGTGTATTTTAGTGATCCAGTGGGACTGAGTTCTAAAGAATATTCCATCGTCACATTTCCTGTGGCCCCTTTTGCTTCATAATGAATGTAGACATATTCTGCAGAAATTGTTCCCACTTCCAATTGGTCTTGGAATAATTTTCCATCTTGAATCCGAAATGTATTGGGTCCCCATTTTTTATTGCTGTAACTGGTTTTAAATGAACATTCTTTTAAGCTCCAGGTGCTATCCGT
>CAZDSE010000196.1:0-4418 GCA_964507905.1 uncultured bacterium
AAAGATAGAATCTCTGCCTTGGCCAAATTTTGAATCTCTGTATCCGTTTCCTTTAAAAGCCCTTCATTGGTAATAAGCTCTGCCAATACTTTTTTATAAGACTCATAGGTCTCCATGACTTCGGCTGAATCTGAGCGTTCCTTGGATAGCTTTTTAAATTCATTTTGATTCGACAACGTCTTTGGATCTGACAAAAGATGCTCAAGCTCACGGAAGCGTTTCTCGATCATCTCCAATTTCTTGAGATAAGAAGGATTCATAAAATTTATGGGATTTAGCTACTTTTTAGCAGGTGCAGTTTTGACGTTCGCATATCGCTTTTTAAAGCGATCAATTCGGCCACCGGCATCCGCTATTTTCTGTTTTCCCGTATAGAACGGATGACAACTGGAACAAATTTCAACACGAATGACTTCTTGGGTTGCACCAGTTTCAATTATATTTCCACAGTTGCACATGATTTTTGCTGGGCCATATTTGGGATGAATATCTTTTTTCATAAAGTTTTTGACTTATATCATTTACGTATTCATGGAGTCAATAAAGTCTTTATTTGTTTTTGTGGCAGATAACTTATCCAACAGGAAATCCATCGCATCCAGCACACTCATGGGCTGAAGAACTTTTCTTAAAATCCATACGCGAGACAATATTTCTTTATCCAATAGCAATTCTTCTTTTCGGGTGCCAGACTTATTGATATCAATACATGGAAAAATTCTTTTTTCCATGAGCTTCCGATCCAAGTGAATTTCCATATTACCCGTACCTTTAAATTCTTCAAAGATCACTTCATCCATTCGACTTCCCGTATCAATTAGAGCAGTGGCGATAATGGTTAAACTTCCACCCCCTTCAATGTTTCTCGCAGCCCCAAAAAAACGCTTCGGTTTATGAAGCGCATTGGAATCCACCCCGCCGGAAAGAATCTTTCCGCTCGGAGGAACCACTTGGTTATACGCTCTCGCCAAACGTGTAATGGAATCCAACAAAATCACAACATCATGTTTGTGTTCAACCAATCGCTTTGCTTTTTCAATGACCATCTCTGCCACTTGAACGTGACGAGTGGCGGGCTCATCAAACGTGGAACTGATCACTTCACCATCCACAGACCGTTCCATATCGGTCACTTCCTCAGGACGTTCATCGATTAGAAGCACCATGAGCTTAATGTCTTTGTGATTTTTGGTAATCGCATTGGCCAAATTCTGTAGCAAAACAGTTTTCCCTGTCCGAGGAGGAGCCACAATCAATCCACGTTGCCCCTTTCCAACAGGTGTGATGAGATTTACAATACGCGTTGAAAAATTCTTGGCATCATACTCCAAATTAATCATCTCATTGGGATACAGAGGAGTTAAATTATCAAATAATATTTTATCTCGAGCCACTTCTGGAGATTCAAAGTTAATAGATTCAACTTTTAATAGTGCAAAATATCGTTCAGAGTCCTTTGGAGAGCGAATCTGCCCAGAAATGGTATCTCCCGTTCTTAAATTAAATTTACGAATTTGGGATGGTGAAACATAGATGTCATCAGGGCCGGGAAGATAGTTATAATCTTGTGCTCGCAAAAATCCAAAACCATCTGGTAAAATTTCCAAAACCCCGTCGGCAAACACGCTTCCTTCTTTGGCCGTATGCGCTTGCAACAGAGAAAAAATTAAATCTTGTTTTCTAAGCCCACTGGCTCCTTCAATATCAAACTTTTTGGCGAGTTGGGTCAGTTCACTGATCTTCATCTCTTTTAATTCATTCAGATGAAGAACCCCACCTTTTCCAGATGCTTCATTACTTATTTTTTCTACAGTTTGTTGACTTTGAGCCAAGGCGGCTTCATCCATCGGAGCATTATCTTCAGGAAGGTCTCCCCGACGAAGATCTGAATGAGGTTGCATATTTCTGTCATTGCGGTCGTTACGATCTCGGAAACGATGATGATGTGGCCTCCGATCGCCACCTTTTTTGGGATATGTCATATTATATGATGATTCGCCCTTTCTTTATTCTTCGTGGGATTGTTTTTGATTCATGAAAGATATAAACTTGAAAAACCCTTCTTAATGATTGAATTACAGTATCCAAAAATATCACTCATTTGTCAAGATTTATTTTATCCGCCTGATCACATCCTCTAATGATTTCTGCCACTTGGGCAGGGTAAATCCCAAATCATCATTTAGTTTCTGACAAGAAATGACTGTAGAACGAGGCCGCTTGGCCGGTCTTTTAAGGTCATCACCTCTCACGCTTCTTATGTAAGGATAGGGAGGAGAATCCCCATTCAACGCACCAATGGTCTCGCCAAATTGAACCCATGAACAATAACCAGCACACGATATATGATAAATCCCAGATAAAGAAGATTTCATGAGACACTCAATGCCTGGTACCAAATCATGAATCGATGTTGGACACCCAATTCGGTCTTCCAACAGTGAATACGACGTCCGCACTTGGCCCGTCGTTATTTCACGAATCATTTGACTTGAAAAATTTGTTCCATGCGCTCCATATAACCATTGCACACGGATGATGAGACTATTGGGAAGAAGCTGGCTTGCATATTCCTCACCCTTTAATTTGCTTTCGGCATAATGATTCAATGGATTGACTGGATCCGATTCCTCATATGGATCCTCTTTCTTCCCATCAAAAACATAATCCGTGCTGATATGAACCAATTTTCCGCCAATTTCTTCCAGAGGAAAACAAATGTTTCGAATGGCTTCTGCATTGACCCGCATTGCTTCTTGGGGATGCTCTTCGCAATAGTCAACATTGGACAACGCAGCACAATTTATAACTACGTCGGGCTGAAAGCGTTCTATATAAATAGCAACATCTTTTCCATGGGTGATATCCAATTCGCGATGATTGACACCCTTCACAATGTTGTCCGTTTGATTTACTGTATGATTTAAATGACGAACGACTTCAGATCCCAAAAGACCGGACGCTCCCAAAACCAATATCTTTAATTTTGAAGTTTTTTCCACCATTGTTGATGCGATCGATACCAATCTATTAAAGAAGCCAAAGAATCATCTAAGTGATGTGTTGGCTTCCAATTCAATTCTATTTCAAGCTTTGAAGAGTCAATAGCATATCTGCGATCATGCCCCGGACGATCTTGAACAGTTGTAAGTAGGGTCCTCGGCTTTTGTAAAATATCTAAGATACGATATGCAATATCCAAGTTCGTTTTTTCACATCTGGCACCAATATTATAAATTTCGCCCTCTTTCCCTTTTTCCAAAACAGCCAAAAGTGCCAAACAGTGATCTTCAACATGAATCCAGTCACGCACATAGCGCCCATCTCCATACATGGGCAGACTCTGATTCTCGAACGCACGAGTAATAAATAGGGGAATGAGCTTTTCCGGATACTGATAGGGGCCATAATTGTTACTGCAGCGTGTGATCATGAGTGGGAGCTTATACGTTTTAAAATATGCCCGAACCAAAAGATCCGCAGAAGTTTTGCTGGCCGCATAGGGACTATTTGGCGCCAAAGAAGAAGACTCAGTAAAATATCCCTTTTCACCCAATGAACCATACACTTCATCTGTAGAAACTTGGACATATCGTTTGATTTTAAACTTTCGAACCGTTTCTAATAAGCAATATGTTCCCAAGATATTGGTTTGCATAAATGCATCAGCGTTTTGAATAGACCGGTCCACATGAGATTCGGCAGCAAAGTTGATCATCGCATCCACACCATATTGACTCACCACGCGTTCTACCGATGGACGATCACAGATATCTCCCTGAATGAAATGGTAGTTTTTGGCATCTTTGATAGACATCAAGTTTTCCAAGTTTCCTGCGTATGTCAACTTGTCTAGATTAACGATCGTGTCAGAAGGATGCTTTTGTACCAATGTCCGAATAAAACAGGAGCCAATAAATCCAGCTCCACCGGTGACCAGTATTTTCATCGTTTATCCGTCATTTTTTATCCGTCTTTGGATGCCCACGTGTATGGGATGTCATTTTCATGGGGATGTACTCGAAATTCATCGGGATCACCATAATGATAGGGCTCCGTCGGACAATTAATGACAATGGCTTCCGGATGACTCACCCCTTTAAATCCATGAAACACATAGGGTGGAATCTGCACCAATGTTGCATTGTGCTCTCCAATAAAAAATTCGTTTACTTTTTTATACGTCGGAGAATCTGTCCGGCTATCATACAGGACAAGCTTAATCATTCCTTTTACGACTGAAAAATGATCCCACTGAACTTTATGGTAGTGCCAACCTTTTACAACACCAAAATTGGCCACGGTCATATAAAGCTGGCCAAATTTTTTAAAGATTGCATCGTCACACCGAAGAATTTCCATGAGACGCCCTCTTTCATCTGGAATCACAGTTAATTTTTTTGTCGAAACACCGGATA
>CAZDSE010000197.1:0-4411 GCA_964507905.1 uncultured bacterium
CTCCAATTGACATGATGTTTTGAGATGAGTGGGGAATGAGGACTCAAGTGAATTCTTCTTTCGGACACCGTATAAAATCCTTCCTCGGATCGAATGAGAGCGATTGATTCCAGAAATGCGACTATTTCTTTGGTACGGCCAATCGGAAGCCCCAATCGCACTGAGAGGGCATCGATGGTATGGCACTCTTTTAAGGAAACCAATACGTGGGTTGCGGCATAGTGCCATGAGGAATAGTATGTCATCTGATCTTCTTTTGAGATTTCAGATTTAACTTGAATACGTTCTCGAATTTCTTCACGATGTTTTAGAATTCTTTCAATTTGTTTTAGATAGACATCCCGCAGTTTTTTGTTTCCAGATCTGCCCAAATGCACCAAGAGAAGAAAAAATTCCCCTTCTTCTTCATTGTGATCCTGATATTCATTAACGATAACTGCATGCTCCGGACTCAAATGAATTACGCCATTTAACACTTGGGATATAAATGATGGCTGCACATTGAGCGCCTTGGCCAAGTTCGAGCGAGTGAGACTTGAGCCATCTGTTTTAGAAAAAAAATCCAAAAGGTATTTCTTGTAGTCTTTATAGTCGTATACTGAAACTCTCATAGTTAAGTAATTACTTAAATCATACTTTATTATTTTAGTAAACAGATCTTGAGATTGATTCTCTGTTTGAACTACGGTAACACGTAAAAGGAGGTATCGTATGAAAACACGAACCATTGTTAGTGTGTTGTTGGTCATTATAACGTTAGCTGCGGTCGGCTCTATGAGCTTTGCTCGAGGAACTGCCACCAGTGGAGGAGGAGATTCGGTTGCTGCCGAATTTACATCCGTTGGATATCAAGTCGTCGCAATATTGCGAACCAATCCCATCGAAAACGTAGATGTGAATGTGATTGATCGCGCAGTCCGGACGACTCTGGTTGAAACCAAAGATCGCCTGCGACTCGATGATCGAGAGGTGGATGCCATTAATTTTCCAGCTAAAAAACGAATTCTTCTTTCCAGGGATCGTTGGTCAAAAGCCAGGATGGATTTAAAGAGTAGAATTGTCTTGGCCTTTCATGAATATTTGGCCATTGCTGGCATTTCTGACAAAAACTACGAACTCTCTCACAAGCTTTTTGAAAAAGAAAAAGTAGCGTGGGAGGTTACGTGTGAGCCGTATTCGGATCTCATGGAACAATTACCACCCGATATGAGAGTTAAAATTTTTATGAAGGCCTCCGGAGTAGGCGATTGGTTTGATGCTGGATTATTTGTAGATGGAGAAGAATGGTTAATGCCAAATGGGAAGCCCCTGACTTTGGTCACACTTACCAATTATGAAGATCAGCAAGGGATTGGTGTCATCGCAGTTTTGGGAGGATTGGCTCCGATTTATGTGAGACTTCCATATACGTTTTTTTTGGATGAAAAAACGCCAAGTCTGGGCACAGTCAAAGGACTGCGCTCATCTATTGAAGAAGCATTCGACTCGATCGAACTGACGTGTACTTATGTGAAGTATTAATAAAAAAATGGCGGGATCATCTCCCGCCATTCGTTTCAAATTGAAGTGACTTTTACTTTCTCCGCCATTTTAAGATACATAATGGCTTCTGAATTTTTTGGATCTAGATTTAAAACTTCTTCCCACTGCCGAATGGCTTCGATCATCTGGCCTTGAGAGTAATAGGTAAGCCCCAGACGAATCAGCCCGGGAATATACATGGGCTTTATCTGTTTAAGTTCTTTTAAAATCTTTAGACTCTTAATAAGCGTCCCCTGCTTTTCATAGACCTTAGCAATCTTAATCAAAATATAGTCGTCCTTCGGATTTAATGATCTGGCTTTTTCATACTCATTTAAGGCTTCTTCATAGCGTGAGGTTGCTTCGTAGAGACCGCCCAACTCTATATGTTTTTTTGCAATTTCTTCCTGAGCAAAAGATTGCTCATCCGATTTTTCAAACAAAGTGGGACGCTTGGCCTTTTCAAACAATCGAGAGCCTTCTTCATACTGTCCAAGATCGTTGTATAAAATGGACAGACTCAATGCCGCATCGGTATAGTTGGGCTTTATGGTTAATGCCTTTTTATAAAATTGAGCAGCTTTCTCGAACTTACCCCTATCATGATATAGGCTCCCCAATAAGAAAAATGCTTCATAAGAATTGGGTGAATCCGAAACAATGGAATTTAGATATTGTTCTGCTTCTAAATATTTTTTTTCTTTGATATAACTTTTGGCAAGACGAATGATCTCTAGATCTTGATCCACAATTTAAATCTTTTTTAACATCTCATTCACAGGTTCAGTAAACTTCGATTTTGGAAATTGTTTTAACAAACTTTGAAATGTTTCTTTCGCATCTGTTTTCTTGTTCAAATGAAAATAACACATTCCAATATGATAGAGCACTTTTTCATCCAAGCCAATCCCACGATATTTTTTTAAAACTGTCTGGAATCTTCCCAGCGCAGATTGGTATTTCTCCCGTTTAAAATAAAACTCTCCGATATAAAATTCTTTCTCGGCCAATTGTCCCAAGCATTCATTTTTTTTCTCTTTGGCTTGGGGCACGTATCCCGACTTCGGATAGGAAGATAAAAAATCATCAAATGCATCCACCGCCTTGGTCGCTGTGGTCAAATCTCTTTCAATGGTGGAAGGAAGTTGATTGTAATAGCTCATTCCAATGCGAAATGCCGCCATATCCACTTTTGCGTGATTGGGATGCAAATCCCTAAAAGACTGAAAATAGGCCAAGGATTCAACATAGGATCCTTGAAGATAATATGTTTCTGCAATTTCAAGCTCCGCTTCGACGGCTTCTGGGCTCAAAGGATACTTATTCTTAATGGTTTCATAACGTTCTAAAGCGAGATCATAGCGGCCCGCTTTCTGAAACTCTCTGGCTCTATGTAAATCAATTTGCTCTGGAGATTTTTTCTCCAGATCTTTGGATGTACATGCTGAAAAAACGATTAAAATACAGGCCAAGACATAAGCCTTTTTCCCAATTTTCATTGCTAAAGCTCCTAAGATTTCATATATATACAAGCTATATGACAGAAGCAACAACTCTTTTCAAAAGCACCTCATTTTTGCGAGCAAAACGCGATCTTTTACTCTCGTTAAAGAAGGCGAAGGAACAAATGACATCCGTTAAAAAGAGTTCTTCAGAACTTTCAAAGACCATCGCCCAAGAAATTGCTCAAGTTCGGGGTCGTCCCCTATTTTATCCTGCCATTTTTTCGGGTTTGGGGAATGGCCCACTGACTGAACTCATTGATGGATCTGTTAAATTTGATTTTATTACGGGAATTGGAACTCATTTTTTTGGACACTCGGATCTAGATCTCATTTCAACGGCCATTGAAGCCGCATCCAAAAATGTGTTCATGCATGGCAATCTCCAATCCAGTCTTGAAGTAAAGGAATTCTTAGAAACTTTGCTTACCCATGCGGGTGGAAATTTAAAATATGGTTGGCTGTCCACCAGTGGAACCGATGCGAATGAAACTGCACTTAAAGTCATTCGCCAGAAAAAATCTCCCGCCCATAAAGTCATCGCGTTTAAAAACTGTTTTCACGGCAGAACCTTGATCATGGCCGATATTACAGATCAAAAATCTTACAAAAAAGGATTAACCGATTACAATACGGCTTTTTATATCCCTTTCTTCGATGAAAATGATCCCAAAAGTTTAGAGAATAGCAAGAAGGCTCTTAGGGAAATTCTGTCACAACATAAGTCAGAAGTCTGCGCCTTTGTATGTGAGTTGGTCCAAGGAGAAGGCGGGTTTACACCTGCTCCCAAAGAATTTTTTGTTGAACTCTTTAACATTTGTCGCGAAGAAAAAATTGCCATCTGGATTGACGAAATTCAAACCGTGGGTCGAACAGGAGAGCTTTTTGCCTTCCAAAAATTGGGACTCAGTGAATATGTGGATGTGGTCACCGTGGGTAAGATGCTCCAAAACTGCGCCACATTATATACCGAGGCGTATAATCCGGAGCCCGGACTTTTGGCAGGTACATTTGCTGGGACAACAGTTTCCTTGGCGGTTGGAAAAAGAATCTTAGACCGTATGAAAGAAGAAAAGTTTTTTGGAAAAAATGGCAAAATATCAAAGCTAGAGAAGTGGGTTAAGTCTGGATTATTGGACTTACAAAAAAAAGTTGGATCTGATACGGTATCGCATATCAGTGGGGTTGGAGCCATGTGGGCGTTTCAATATAAAGATGGATCCCAAGAGACAACGAAAGCCTTTATATTAAAAGCGTTCGAAGAAGGAGTCATGCTCTTTTATTGTGGTAGAGGTCCTTACAAGATTCGCTTTTTGCTCCCTGCTGGGATCTTAGAAGAAGATGATTACCTGAAAGCGTTGCGAATTTTAGAACGAATCATGAAGAAA
>CAZDSE010000198.1:0-2182 GCA_964507905.1 uncultured bacterium
AGTGCGGGGCGGGTCCAATCGGTTGCAGTTCGTATTGTGTCTGATCGTGAGAAAGAAATCCTGGCTTTTAAAACGGAAGAATATTGGACCATTATCGTGATTTGTAGTCATGACGGAAAAGAATTTGAAGCAAAGCTCTATCAGATTGACGGAAAAAAACCAGAGATATCGACGGAAAAAGAAGCAAAGACCATTGTGTCTCATGTGAGTGGTGCCAATTTTACCGTGAGCGAGGTTATTCAAAAAGAAAGAAAGAAAAATCCAGTGGCACCGTTTATTACGTCCAAACTCCAGCAAGATGCCGCGAGAAAGCTTGGATTTACCACCAAAAAAACAATGACATTGGCACAGATGCTTTATGAAGGGGTGGAACTTGGAGATGAAGAAGCTCAAGGACTCATCACCTATATGAGAACAGATTCGACTCGGCTCTCAAATGAAGCGGTCACCGCAGTTCGAGAATACATCGCCAAAAAATACGGGAAAGATTATTTGCCGGATTCTCCAAATCTATATAAGAGCCAAAAAGCAGCTCAGGAAGCCCATGAGGCCATCCGTCCCACATCATTAGAATGGACTCCGGAGAAAGTAAAAAGATTCTTAGAAGCCGATATGTTTCGGTTATATGAATTGATTTGGAATCGATTTGTGGCATGCCAAATGGTGCCCGCGGTTTTGGATCAAACGACGTTGGTCATTGATGCAGTCTCATCACAAGCCCCCAAAGGAAAATATGTTTTTCGCGCCAATGGTCAGGTGGTTAAATTTCCAGGATTTATGGCCGTATACCGAGAGGAACGAGAGGAAGTTCAACGCAAAAAGAATAATGGAGATGATGACGAAAATCAGGATCAAGAAAAGACATTGCCGCTCATCAAAGAAAAAGAGACTCTTTCAGTGAAAAATATTACTCCCAATCAGCATTTTACTGAACCCCCTCCACGTTATTCGGAGGCATCATTGGTAAAAGCACTGGAAGAAAATGGAATTGGTCGGCCATCGACCTACGCGTCTATATTAAGTGCGATACAATCCAGAGAGTATGTAGAGAAAAAAGAGAATCGTTTCTATCCCACAGAACTGGGAACGTTGGTCACAGATTTATTATTAAAAAGTTTTCCGTCTATTATGGATGTGGAATTTACAGCCGCCATGGAAGAAAAGTTGGATTTGGTGGAAGAGGGAAAAGAAGATTGGATTAAAATGCTAAAGGAATTTTATGGGCCATTTAGTGAGACTTTAAAAAAAGCAAAATCCCAAATGCGCGATGTCAAAAAAGAAGTCGTGACGACCGAACACAAATGCGAAAAATGTGGGTCTCCGATGGTCATTAAATGGGGAAGACATGGTCAGTTTTTGGCATGTTCGAAGTATCCTGAGTGTAAGAGTACGAAAGAAATTACGGTTACGCAGGATGGCGAAGTTGAAATTCAAAAAGCAGAGACCACTTCAGAAATCTGCGAAAAATGCCAAAGTCCATTGGTCGTAAAGCAAGGACGATTTGGAAGATTTTTGGCATGTTCCAAATATCCCGAATGTAAATTTACAAAATCCATTAGCATTGGCGTCAAATGCCCCGAAAATGATGAGGGCGACATCGTTGAACGTCGATCTCGCGGTGGAAAAGTGTTTTATAGTTGCTCAAAGTATCCCAAATGTAAGTTTGCGACCTGGTATAAGCCAGTTTCCAGACCCTGCCCACAATGTAAAGCGCTGTATTTGTCTGAGAAGTACACCAAAAAAGATGGTGTCGTCGTATTTTGCAGTCAAAAAGAGTGTGGCTATCAAGAATCAAAGAATATAGCGGCTTAGATTTTGATCCTCAATGACATCTTGAAGTTTGCTTCGAATATATGTTCGATCAATGGTGATGGATTGTCCGGTGAGTGTCGGCGCATTAAACGAAAGATCGTCTAAAATTCTTTCCATAATGGTATGGAGTCGTCTGGCCCCGATATTTTCGGTTCGCTCATTGACGCAGGAGGCCATTTCGCTGATTTCATCGATGGCATCCGTCGTAAAAGTGATATCAATCCCTTCTGTTTTAAGAAGGGCGATATATTGCTTGGTGAGTGCATTTTGAGGTTCCGTTAATATTCGCTCAAAATCTCCCTTGGTTAAATTTTCTAATTTGACTCGGATGGGAAATCGGCCCTGAAGTTCAGGGATCAAATCCGATGGT
>CAZDSE010000198.1:2192-3763 GCA_964507905.1 uncultured bacterium
GGAAATATGAAACGCCCCCGATGCAATAAATAAAATGTGATCTGTTTTAACCACACCATATTTGGTGGATACGGTTGATCCTTCAACGATGGGGAGTAGATCTCTTTGGACTCCCTCTCGAGAGACATCGGGTCCATGGGGATTTCCGCGACTGGCGACTTTGTCAATTTCATCAATAAATATGATCCCAGACTCTTGGACCCTTTTTAATGAAAGCTCAATGACTTTGTCCATATCAATCATTTTTTGAGCTTCCTCTTGTTTTAAGATTTCAAGAGCCTCCGGAACTTTTGCTTTTCTGGATTTGGGCTGTTTTGGCATCATTTGATTCATCATGTCTTGAATTTGACGGCCCATGTCTTGCGGTCCGTGGCTGGTAATGACTTCCACCATCATGGGCATGGCTCTCTTCTCTTCTACTTTGAGCGTGACCATTCGATCATTCAACTTTCCTTCTCTTAACAATTCGCGAAGTTTTTCGCGCGAGTGAGAATCTAGAGATGGATCCAAAACCGGTTCGGGTCGGATGGTCATTTCTCGCATTGCCAAAGACTCACCGCCGAATGGAGTCGTGAATTTGCGTTCGATTGGGCCATGCAGGGGAGGAAGCATAAGATCCAAAATTTTTTCTTCGGCTCTTTCTTTGGCTTTGTCCAATATTTTCTTTTTTTCTTCTTCTTTGGTCATTTTGACGGATAGCTCGGTCAGATCCCGAATCATGGATTCCACATCTTTTCCAACGTAACCGACTTCTGTAAACTTAGACGCTTCAACTTTTAAAAATGGAGCCTCTGCCAGCTTTGCCAATCGTCTTGCAATTTCAGTTTTACCAACTCCGGTGGGGCCCATCATAATAATATTTTTGGGGGTAATTTCCTCTTTCAACGGTCCATCGACCTGTTGACGTCTCCAGCGATTGCGAAGTGCAATGGCCACTGCACGTTTGGCATTGTGTTGACCGACGATATACAGGTCCAGTTCTTTTACAATTTGGGTCGGAGTTAACATTCAGACCTCCTCACAGACGATGTTTTGGTTGGTGTAGATACAAATATCTCCTGCAATTTTTAATGCGTTCTGGGCAATGTCCTTGGCACCCAACTGCGAATGGAAAAGCAATGCACGGGCAGCCGCTGCTGCGTAAGGACCGCCGGAACCAATGGCACAAACCCCATCTTCGGCTTCGATGACGTCTCCACTTCCCGAAATAATGAGAAGCGACTTTGAGTCCGCCGCAATTAAAAGAGCTTCAAGTCGTCTTAAAATTTTATCTGTTCTCCAGTCTTTTGAGAGTTCAACCGCCGATCGCAATAAATTTCCGTGAAAGTGTTCTAATTTTCCTTCAAATTTTTCAAATAATGTAATGGCATCGGCCGTGGCTCCGGCAAATCCGACGAGTACTTGATCCTTATAGATTTTTCGAATTTTTTTGGCATGATGCTTCATGACAGTGGCTCCCAATGTCACTTGTCCATCGGCGGCCAGGGCAATTTTTCCATCACGTTGAACGCCAAGGACGGTAGTGCCGTGCATGTCACTAAGCTTTGGGATGAGATTTGTCATATACCTCC
>CAZDSE010000198.1:3773-4403 GCA_964507905.1 uncultured bacterium
GTGGATAAACTTTGATGTCCGAGGAGTTCTTGAATATCTCTCAGATTGGCGCCGGCGGACAAGAGATGCGTGGCAAACGAATGTCGTAAGGTGTGAGGGCTAATGTTTCTGTTACTTCCACACATCAAAATATATTTGTCGATTAATCGGGCTATACTACGAGTGGTGAGTCGTCCACCGCGCATATTTAAAAAAAAGGCTTCTGGTTTTTCTTTAGATTTATAAAAAAAGGGTCTTTCTTTAAGATAGAGATTCAAAGCGTCTTTGGCTTTGCTTCCAAAAGGCACCAGCCGTTCTTTTCGGCCTTTTCCTCTGACTTTAATCAACTCAATTTCTTCTTTCTCTTGCCAAGAAATGTCCACCAAATTTAATCCGACAAGTTCACTGACCCGAATACCGCTGGCATACATGAGTTCCAAAATGGCGCGATCTCTTTTTCCAAGCTTTGTTGTGAGATCCGGCGTTTCAACCAAATAAGTCACTTCATCCACGCTTAAGACTTGAGGTAATTTTTTTTCAAGTTTTGGGGATGAGATCAGATCTGAGAAGTCTTTTTGTAAAATTTTTTCTCGAACCAAATAATGAATAAATGTTTTAATGGTTGAGAGTTTTCGGGCGATTGTGGATTTA
>CAZDSE010000199.1:0-1018 GCA_964507905.1 uncultured bacterium
GCCCGAATCGACAACCATCCCCGCAGAGAGTGGAAATCCAGCCAATGAAAACACATTTTGGCTGAACCCAAAAAACTTCATGAAGGCAAATGTGCCAATAATGGATATCGGAATCGCAGCTGAAATGATGAGGGTGGCGCTCCAGCTTTTTAGCAGCAAAAGCACAACCAAAAATGTGAGAAGGGATGCTTGCCAAAAATTGCTCAATAAAATACTCCGACTGGTTTGGATATATCCTGAGTCATCCTTAGAATAGGTGACTCCCATTTGTGGATAAGACGAATAACGTGTGTGAAGTTCTTCTTTGACGTGACGGATCACATCCAAGGTGGCGGCTTCATGTGTTTTTTTAATGCTGAGGCTGACACTGGGGTTCCCGTTGATCCGTGCCATGGTTTTGGGCGATGCCAAGCCCTCCTCAATGGTGGCAATGTCTTTTAAGAGGATGGTTTTCTTTGAATGAATATGAATGGGGAGGTTTTGGATATCTGAAAGATCTCTAAATTCACTATTTAATTTGATGGGCATTTCAAATCGCCCATCAAAATAGGATCCGACTTGGACCTTGATATTGGTTTCCTCTATTGATTTGGCAATATGAAAAATATTTAAACCATATGCGGCCAATACTTCGGGATCAATTTTGATTTTGATTTCCGTATATATGGAGCCTGTGATCTCAGCGCTGGCCACTCCGGGGATGCGTTCCAATTTGGGTTTGATGATCTGGTCGACGAGATGGGTGAGGTCCGAGAGCGGGTGGGGGCCGGATACGTCTGCTCTTAAGATGGCTTCTTGAGAAGGATCCCATCTAAAGATCAGCGGAGTCTCGGCTTCAGCGGGAAGGACAATTTTTTTTAAAATTTCTCGGGTCGATAGGGCTGCAAAATCGACGGATGTGCCCCATTTAAATTGGAGTGTAAAAATGGACTGATTGGATTTACTTTCCGACCGGATTGATTTTAGATCGGATACGGTCGATAATAATTCTTCCAAAGGTTTTGTAACCTTTCTTTCA
>CAZDSE010000199.1:1028-4401 GCA_964507905.1 uncultured bacterium
ACCAAGGTGAGAGAGGGCAGCGAAATCGGTGGAAAAAGATCAATCGATGTTTTTTGAAAGCAATAAAGCCCCAAAAGCAAAATACTCACATTGAGACAGAGAGTTGAGATCTTTCTTTGAATAAAAAATTGGATGATTTTCATGGACCATGGGTGATTTCAACCGGTGCATTTTCAAACAGTTCACTTTGACCCGCAGTGACAACCGGAGTGTTCAGGTCTAAATTGGGCTCAATAACTTCTAGGTCTCGAGTGGTTTCCAATCCCACTTTTATTTTTTGCATGTGGGCTCTGTCATTTTGAATGATATAAATCTGCGTTCCTTCCAATCCGTCTTTTTTGATCAAGGCCTCCTTTGGAATGGTGAGCGCATTCGGCCGACGATCGGTGATGATATTGACCTTGGCAAACATGCCTGGTTTTAAAGTCTGATTTTTATTTTGAATCTTCACTTTGACATCAAATGTTCGGCTTAGGGGATCAGCCACTGGGCTAATGGTATCAATTTGGCCCGTGAATTTATCGGTCACGTTTTCCTGACTGCCATCGATATCCACCCAGGCTTTCATGCCATTTTGGATGCGATGAATGTTTTTGGATGAGATGGGGGTCGTAATAAAAACAGAATTCATGTTGACCAAGTGGACCAACGGTTGTCCGGCTTGAACCACTTCGCCTTCATGAACAAGGATTTTGGCGGTCAATGCTTCGAAGGGAGACGAAATCAGGCTGGCTTCCTCTTCTTCCTTTTGCAGTTCTACTGTTTTTTCCAGACGCTCTCGATCGGCTTCGGCCGATTTGTATTCGGATTCAATCTTGTCAAATTCGGATTTGGTGATGACCCCTTCTTGTAATAAAATTTTATGTCGCTTGTAATTTTCTTCATCGATGGCGGAGGCTGCAGATCGATGGGCGGATTCTGCAATTTCTTTTTTTAGGGTCAGTTCTTTGGATTCCAGTTCAATTAATTTTTGGTGTGCTGTGAGTGAGTCTCCTTCCTTTATATAGACAAATTTAATTTTTCCTGGAATTTTGGATGATAGCATGGATTCTTTTTCGGCGCTAATGGTGCCAGATGTGGCAATGGTGTCTATGAGTTCTTTTCGAATGGGGTGAGAGATTTCAACATAAATTTTGGCTTCTTCTTTTTTGGAAACATGACGAATTCCGATCCAAAGAATTCCCACAGCTATGAGAATCAGAATGCCAAGCTTTTTTTTCTCTCGAAAAAATATGAAAATGTTAGTGATAAATAATTTAAAATAATTCATTGGGATTTATTTCTCCTGTGGATTTTTTAAGCCCGACATATTCCAAAAATTGATTGCGTTTCGTTTCAATGAGACTCATTTCTGTGTCCATCACCTGGACTTCTGCCGCATGAAGGTCAGAAATTGTGGCGGCCTGATTTTTTAAGGCGGTTCGCGTGTCATCAAATATTCTTTGTTCCCGTTCTCGTTTCTTTTTAAGATAGTCCAATTTCTTTTGAAGTGCGGTGTGATTAAAATAATGACGTTTCACGTCGATTTCAACACTTTGGACAATGAGAGTGGATTTTGCTTTATTACTTTCCAGTTCCGCTCGAGCCTTCTTTTGTTCGCCAAAATTTTCCAGACCGTCAAAAATCGGTGCCCTTAAAAAAAATCCAAACTTCCATCCTTCTTCTAGGTCTGTAAATTTACTCCCCCGATCTTCATAATTAAATTCAAAGCCGACATTGGGCATCATGAGGTGTTGTGCGTATGTTTTTCTTTTGGCGAATCTGTTTTTTTCAACTTCGGTATTAATCTTTTGAAATTCCAGATTTTGGGAAATGAGCTTTAAATAATAGACCAGGGAATCCAGTTTCATTGTTTTAAATTGAATAGAGCCGATATCGCTTTTCTCGGAAAATGCTCTGCCCAAGAGCTGGTTCAACCTATTTTGAGTGGTGTCCAAGGCCTGATTGGTTTCGGTTTCCTTCCAGTCCAATTCCAATACTTTTTCTTCTGATTTCTCGACATCATTTTTAGATGCGCTTTGAACTTGAAATCGTTTCATGGTGTTTTGAGAGTGTTCCTCTGCGCTTTCTTTGGCCTTTTCAAGAAATGAGAGTCTATTTCTAAGATTCAGGAGCTGAATGGTTGTTTCAATCACGTTATAAATAAGATTATTTTTTTCAATGAGGAGTTCCAGCTCGGCAATATCATGGGCTCGTTTTTTTTCCTTTAAATTATGGTAATTACCAAAGCCTTTAAAAATATCTTGTTTCACCGTGACATTCCAATAGGCAATGTCTTGTTCCAGTGTCGTGTCGACTGATTTCAATCCCGCATCTCCGGTCTGATTAAATCGGTCTTTTTGTAATTTCGTATAGTAATTTTCGTCGCTTTGTCGTCCCCGTCCCACTTCCGCCTGTGTGTGGGGTAAAAAGGGAGACCAGGCAACTTGCACATCTGCTTTTTTTGCATCTATATTTCTTTCCTGCATTTTAATATACGGACTATTTTGAAGCGCTTCATCAATCAGGGTTTCAAGCCCGGTGGCTGCAAATGAAGCATTCGTAAAAACCATTAATCCAAAAATGATGGTTTTACTTACTTTCATGTTTCGCACCTTCCTTAAATTTAATGATGAGCGCTGTGAGATCGTCGTCGAGATTTAAATTGTGGTTTAAAAAAGAATGAAGTGTGGCACCCAGGGCTTGGGCAATCCCAGCTGCAGGGAGATTGTGATGTTCAAGAATAAAATTCTTCAAGCGGCCCTCACCATAATTTTCATGATTTTCATTTTCAGCATCAATAATTCCCTGGCTTTGAAGAATCAAAATATCACCATTAAAGAGTTGAATTTTTTTCTCTTCCAAAACGACATGGGGAACACAATTCAATGCCATTCCCTCAGATGTGAGTAAAGAGAGGGGAGGGACATCTGAAAAAGGGAGTGCCAGTGAGGTTCGCATTAAAATGGGTGGAGTATGCCCCGCGCTAATAAAGGTCAATTGTCCATATAGAGAATCATAAATGGCGCAAAATAAAGTGACCAATACATCCTTGGGTGTGACTTCCAATAAGAATTGATTGGTCCGCTCGATGGTGCTCATCAAACTAAAATCTGATTTTAGGAATGCCCGAATGTGGCTGAGGCATTGCGTCATGGTGACGAGCGATGAGAGTTTGTGATCGGTGATGTTTCCCATGACAAAGGCCATTTTTCTGTCGTTTATGGAAAACGTATCAAAGAAATTCCCACCGGTTTGGCTGGACGATTCATGAAATATACCGATTTCCAGTTTCTGGGTAATAGGCATCGTTTTGGGAAGAATAAACGATTTTATTTCTTTTAATTTTTGAATGGTATCTGAACTGAGCGTGGATTTGGTCTCTGAGTTAAAA
>CAZDSE010000200.1:0-4388 GCA_964507905.1 uncultured bacterium
GCTGAAAAAGCCACATCCGGATCGCCATCCTTGTCTAAATCTCCACCCACTTCTATTCCACGCATTCCAAGTATGGCATGGCCCGTAACAAATGTTCCTTGAGCAGCCAATTGTACATCCATATTTTGTTAGTAGAGACTTCGGTTGCCACCAAAAAATACATAGGCCTTTCCGCCCCCCAAACTTCCTTGACGTGAGAATAATACAAAATCCGAATAGCCATCTTTATCCAAATCCGCCGCACCCATATCATAGCCCAATAGTCCTTGGGACACTTCCCCACGGAATGAGGCATTTGCTGCGCTTGCAATCGGCATATCTTTTGTAAATAACGTTCTTGGGCCACCGTAGATCAAATACACTTTTCCAGCAAATGCAATGGTCTCACTGTTATAAAACGCAGAAACTAAGAAATCTTCATATCCGTCTTTGTCTATATCGCCCGCTTTCATCATAATATTCGCACCCAAATGTTCCCCGCTTCTTTCACCAATAAACGAGGCATTTGCATTTTTTATGTCGATGTTTTTTAAATCATACTTTGTGGACTTGCCATAGAACAGATAGACTTTCCCACTTTTTTGATTGGATTGATTGGCCCCGACCAAAAAGTCATCGTATCCATCTGCATCAATATCCCCGATCCCATTCACTTGAATGCCCACCTGATCTCCCAGTTGTTCTCCCAACACGGATGCATTGGTATTCGCCAAGGAGACATTCGTTCCATAGTTTAATCCCAACGGACCAGAGGGTGGCGGAGGAAGTGGCGGTCCCGGTGGCAACGGTGACGATGGAGGAGGAGACGGCGGAGGAGGAGGTGGAGGAGGAGGAGGTGGTGGTGCCACAAAAAATGGAAGGCCACTTTTAGACGCTTGTACCGTATTCCCATATGCGCCTTGATTCACCCGTCCACCATTGGATTGGGGCTCCAAACCAAACTCTGATACCGGACTTCCCGCATCGATCGACGGACTGGTCACCAAATCGGACTGATCATACACACCTGTCATTGGATTAAATCGACCATCTTGAGTTTGTGTTTTTAAATGAAAATCTTCAGAATTTAAATTCGTTGATGCAAATAATGGATCTTGAGAAATTGAATGCTGTTCCAAACCGCTATAGGCTTGCCATTCGGCCAAAGTTCGATAAGTCTGTAAATTGATATAACTCACTTGTCCCACACGTCCCAGAGGAGCATAAACATTATTGTAATCAAATATGGTCTCTTCCGGAATTTTCTTCATGATCTCGATCGCAACATTTTGTCTCGTATTATAAATGATATTATTTCTAAATGTGTTTGCTTTGCCTACGTCGGACCAGAAGATTACTTCGCGACTATTGTCATAGAGCGTATTGTTTTCAAATGTGTTGTGATGAACATTCCTTCTTAAATTAAGGCCATATGGTCCATTTTTATAGAATAAATTATTTTTAACAAGGGTCCCATTGGCATAATAATATATGTCCAATCCAACTGCCGTATGGTGTATCACATTTCCTAAAATCTGATTATCACGCCCACCATACACAGATACTGCCGGATAATTTCCATCATAAATCTCCGTATTTCTCAGAATACAACCGACTCCACCCCAAAAATATGCACCAGCGCCCTTTCGCATTCCTCGCATGGTGAGACCCTCTACCGTTGCATATCTTGCCGCATGAAATTCAACAGCATCCTTATATCGGGCAGGACTAATGACTGGACTTTCTCCAAACTTTGCCCGTAACGTCATCGAGTGATCTGGGCTTGTACAGCCCCCAATCCTCACGGATTCTTCATAAATCCCACTATCTTGGACTTCGATGACCCATCGTTCATTTTTATCGACCAAATTGATGGGAGCCGCAGCCACAGCAGATGAAATACTCGAAAAATCTCCACCCGCTTTTTTAACTGTCTTAAACACATCTGTCACAACTGCAGTCGAATCCAAAGACGAAAGACTCGGATCATTCGTGGAACTATTTAAATCCAAAAATGTGGCCTGCCATTGAGATAGTGTCTGAAACGATTGAGCTCCCACTTTTCCCATAGAAGATGTCGGCATATATAAGACATTAAAATTAGAAAGCGTCTGCGCTGGAATGGTCGATTGAAATTGATAACCAAACTGACTGCGAGGCCCTTCATTCACAATGTTGTCTTCCAATCTGTTCCCGGTGCCTGCTTTACTGGTGAATACAACCGATGTTGGATTATTGTAAAAAATATTTCTTCGAATCACATTTTGAGAGACCTGTTTATCCAAAATGATTGCATTTGGCATGGCATGATAGAGTTTATTGGATTCAATTCTATTATTTCTGGATGAATAATGGAGATGAATGCCGGCCGCACAACTATAAATTTTATTATTCTCAATGACCGAATCATGCGTGCTGTGAAGGAAAATTCCAGCACCGTCCGAATTTAGAATCGTACAGGATCGGATATTTAAAAAACGGCTCCCTTCCGATGAAATCCCCAGTCCATTATATTGACCAATGATTCGAAATCCTTCCAATGTCACATAACTGGTGTAAGTGATACGCAATGCAGCAAAGTAGGCCTTCGGTTTTAAAACAGGTCTTTTCCCCGATTGTGCCCGAATGGTAATTGTGTGATTGGAATCTGTCTTTTTCCCAGAAATGACCACCGATTCCAAATACTCCCCATCGTCCTGGACTTCGATCACCCAAGTTTGATTGGCTGCCACCAGATCATTTGGAATTGCTTTGACGGCTGCTGTGACTGAGGCATAATTTCCTCCAGATTTTTTGACAGTTTTAAAGATGGTCGTAACCGCAAAGGCCGGACTTAGCCCTACGGATAAGAGTAAAACAACACCCAGAACACGTTTATACAACAACACGCAAAGATCTCTAGCAAATTACGTGCCACTGCCTGAACCGACGAAAGAGGTATGCCCACAATGTTTACATTAGAAAAACTCCCATGTAAAAATTACTTGAAAAGATGCCAGTCACCTTTTAAGAAACGTTTGAGCAGTGGAGCGGACGGTTTCATCAGAATCTGATGCAGCTTTTAGAAGACAGGATTTCATTTCTGCAGTATCCAATATCCCCCATCCAAATACAATCTGATGCCGAAGTTGGGGCAGCGGTTCTTTTTGATAATGATTAAAAAGTGCATCCAAAGACTTCACTTTAAACTGATCTTGATCCACCAAATCAAATAAGCCTGTGATCCCCTGTTGACGAATATCTTCATTGTCATAGCTCAAGAGTCCCACATGAAACAAATATTGCTGCTCAAAGGAAAAAATCTCTCGATGGGCATGCATGACTTTAAACACCTCTTCAGATTTTTGTTCTCTCGCCAAATAATTAAAGAGCCTGATCAAGATCTCGTCTTTCTGATCCGGAACTATTTCGATATAAGCAAAGAGCCCATTCGCCGCTGCTTCATGAACTTCAATAAACTCGTCATTCAACGCCTTTGTGAGCAATGCCTTTTTATGATCTTTGGAAAATAAGGACGCCAAATTTGAAATGATCAGATTTCTATAAGATTGATCATGAATTTTGTCATAATTTCCATCGATAGAAGTATAAATCTTGTCTTCATCCTCATCATGGTCTTTAAGATAACTTCGAGTTTCTGATAGTGCAGCTTCAACGATTGCGCGATCTTCATCACCAGATGCCGCCAATATAAGTGTCAATCGATTGTCTTTGGTCAGTAACTCTTGATTCTGTAAAATGAAAAGACGAACTTTTGCTGACTTTTCCGATCCAAAGTGGGACACAATACGATTCTCGATATTTCTGCTCTCGTCTATTAAAGTTTTATCTAAAGTTCCATCTTTTGATTCTAAGACACCAAAGAGACATTGATATGCTTGTTTTCTGACATCTTCACCTTCATCCTCCAAAAAACGATACAAAACGATTATGTCTTGCGAAGTAATGGATTTACTTTCCTGAAGCATCGTAAAAAATAATCCCAATACCGTCTGCCGAATCGCAGGTGACGGATCTTTCATGCCCAGGTAATATAGCTTTTTACGCTGCGCTTCTGTAAACCCCCCATAGATGCAACCCACCAAAGCGACTCTAACTTGTGGATCTTGTTCTTTTTGATATTGGGCCAATAGTGCATCAAATATAAGATTTGCGTCTATGACTTTAAAATTGACCATGGCTGTTAATCCACCAATTGCTCTCTGTTTCAAGAATGACAATGGATCATCTAATGCTTTTAAATATAGTTTGACCATCGCTGGATCTTTTATGTGACTACCCGCAAAGATTAAAAGTCCTTCTCGATATATTTGATCACTGATTTTTTCATACCCCCAAACCAATAAATCGAAATATTTTTCGTAAAATGCACCATCATTATTGACGTTTTGAATTTCAGTCACACGATA
>CAZDSE010000201.1:0-4386 GCA_964507905.1 uncultured bacterium
TTCCCGTATCCGAAATAGAAATTTTTAATTTCCTTCCTTGGGTAAACGTTTGAATGACCAGCATGCCTCCCTTATCTGACATCGCATCAATGGCATTAATGATGACATTTAAAAACACTTCTTTCAGCGCCGCCGCCCAGACAAACACTTTTGGAATGGATGCCAATTGAAAAGACACTCGAATATTTTCTTGCCACTGGGCTTCGGTCATATCAATCACTTCCGACAAAAGTTCATTCATGTTGGTCCATATTTTTTTGCCATAGCCTTTTTGTGATCTTACTTTAAGTCTTTGGACAATTTGAGACGCCTCAATGGCCGATTTTTGAATAAGGCTAATGTCATTTAAAAAATCATGATCTTGAACTTTGCGTTTGAGAAGTCCAGCTTTAGATACAATGACACTCAAGAGGTTATTAAAATTATGAATGATTCCAGATGTGGATTCTGATGGTGTCTTATTTTTATCTGCTCTTTTTTTAGGCATCCGCTTCCCCCTGTGTAACCACACAAAGCCTATGCAATCACCGTGCCATAAGCCTAAATTTTCATCACTAATATTTAATGTAATATCAATGAGTTATATAATTTTTTGGGAATGCCTTCTCAGAAATGAGAAAATTCTTGTCAATTTTATGAGCAATGTTTAAGAGTGATGCAGTGCAAAGCAGAGGTTAGATGAAAAGAAAACTGCCTACTTTTATACCATCTCAGAGATGGTATAAAAGTAGGCAGTTTTCACTAATCTGAAATTACTCTTTATCTCTGATCAGACAGCTTGCTTGAAATCCGACATACTTACTATTTTTTTGAAGACGTGCGTTGAGCCGCGTGGTTCTAGAAACAATACTGTTTGCTTCTTGAACCCAACCTGTGGCTTCAAATCCTGTTTTGTTATCGCGCACCGTTACCTCTGACAATCCCACGCCTTCTTTGACCCTGAGAACTCGTAATTTGTAAGAAACCTCATCACTGGGCTCTAAGTCCGGAAAAGAACTTGAAAACTGAAGTTCAAGTGTCTGACTCTCATTTAAACCCAGTTTCGGTAAATCCAAAGTAACTCTTCCCATATATGTATGATCCTTTGCTTCTTCAAAGTTATCACACAAAATTTCTTCTCGGCCCATAGCCGGTAAAGCAAATAACACGAGCATTAAACAAACTATTTTGTTCATAATGAACTCCTTTCTATGGAGATCAGTACTTAATGGAATTTGTGATGCTGGTCAATTTAAGAAAACAGTGCTTTGATTTTTTGAGGTTCTAAGGGCTGAACAATTCCTTTTTCTGTCACGATTGCTGTAATGAGTTCATGAGGCGTAACATCGAAGGACGGGTTATAGACTTTGGCATCTTTTAGACCAACGGCAATATTCTTTATATGGGTCACTTCTTTGGGATCGCGTTCTTCAATGGGGATTTGGCTACCATCTGGACACTGCAAATCAATCGTAGATGTTGGAGCAACAACATATAATGGAACTTTGTGATACTTGGCCAATACCGCCAATGCATAGGTCCCAATTTTATTGGCCGTGTCTCCATTTTGTGCAATGCGATCGGCCCCCACAAAAATCGCATCCACTTTTTTTTGTACCATGAGCCAAGCCGCCATGTTGTCTGTAATGACCGTATGAGGAATCCCTTCCTTATATAGCTCCCAAGAAGTAAGCCTTAATCCCTGTAAATAAGGTCTCGTTTCTGAAGTATACACATGAAATTTTCTTCCATCTTCATATGCGGCCCGAATCACTCCCAGAGCGGTTCCATATCCGGCTGTGGCCAATGCACCGGCATTGCAATGGGTCAGCACATTCATATGGTCTTTAATAAAACCCTTTCCATTTTGTCCCATTTTTTTATTGATGGCGATGTCTTCTTCGTAAATGCGAATGGCTTCGGCTTCTAATTTCAGTTTTAGTTTTTCTATTGGAATATCTAAAAATGTTTCCAAACATAATTTCATCTTCTCAAGCCCCCATCTTAAATTGACCGCCGTGGGTCGGGCTTCATACAGCATGTCACAGGTCTTTAAAATTTCTTCTTTAAAAAAATTAATTTTAGATGCCGTACTTTTTTTGGCATGAAGCGCCACACCCATCGCAGCCGCAACCCCAATCGCCGGCGCTCCACGAATCACCATGTCTTTTATGGCACAAAACACATCTTCAGCCGTGTAACAATTCACATAGACTTCTTCGTTCGGCAGTCTCCTTTGGTCGATCATTCTAACGTGATCGCCATTCCATTGAAGTGGTGTGATTTGACTCATTGGCTTCAAGTGATTAACACATAAAGAATCCAATGGGAAGACTTCGATATTATGAGAGACCATTGCGCAGGCCGAGCGGGCACGGCTTTTCCGAAGGAAAAGAGCGAGGCCGAGCATGAGCACAAATTCCCGCTGGGAATTTGATGCGTGTCTCGAATAATATCAAAGTCTTCCCATTGGGATCTAAAATGGTAGATCGACTGGCAAGTCTATCCCCAGTTTCTCTTTGGCTTTTTTGGTGAGTTCGTCTGTGATTGTGGATTTAAGCGCTTTGGAGGCCACTTTTTGAGCATCAATTTGGAGAGAAAATTTGGGAAGTTTTCCTGTCAACATAAATGGAAATGCCACTTGCCCTTTTTCATTGGCCAAGGACGCTAAGGAACGAGATAATTTTTTGGCCGGAAGCAATAGATCTCCTTTAAAATCAATGTCTCTCTCAAAGCTCGCATATCCCTTAAGTGTCGCTGCGTATCCAGGGGCTTCCAATGTCCCATCTGGCGTAAAGAGTTTCCCATCTCGAATGATGAGAGAAGATCTGATAAAATTAATTTTACTCTCCAAATCTTCATTTAAAATCTCAGAGCCCGAAAAAACAGATAATAGCTGTAATTTCTCTTTCAATTCTTTGCCCATATTGAGACCTTTCATCTCCACATCTTTTAAATCTACTTTTCCAGTACCAGACATCGTTTGTTTTAGGCTCGCCATGGCCAAACCACTGCCCGATAAATCCATGTTGGCATTCAATGTCCCATGTAACACATCCTTTAAATTGGGGGATGCCATCTGAAGCATGGGATTCGTTTGAAAATTTTGAATGGTTGTTGAGAATACAAATTTAGGATTTTGAGATTTAAAATCAACGTTTCCTTTAAGAGATGCTTTTCCTTTAAACGCATTTAAATTGAATGAAGACAAGGTCACTTTCGCATCATCCACAGAGACTCTACCTTCAACGTCTGTAAAATCTGACTGACGATAGGTCATCTTTTTTAAATCTATATCCCCTTTCATTTCTAGTCCTTTAAAAATAGGATTGGATCCTAAAGAGGTCATCGGGGTTGCTGCATAGGCAACTGGAAATAAAATAAATGCTGTCTTTTTGGGTAAAAGAGCATCTAAGTTCAAAGAGGAGGAGGAAACTTTAAAATCTCCTTTCAAATGATTGAGCGTATTGGACAGATTAGACGTCACTTTTAAATCTGTTCCGTTCCCTTGCAAATTCAAATTCACTTTGGCATTTAAAAAACATTGGTCCAGTTGCTTGATCGGCCCTTTTAAAGTCCCATTCAATGAAAAAGTTCCATCTAAGTTACTGCCTTTTAATGGTCCAAAAGAATTTTTAACCCGACTCAAGGACAATGTGGGAGTTGAAATGGTAATATCGGATTTTAGAGTGTTTAAATCCGAAATCTCTCCTTTAATGCTGGCTTCCAGATCGCCCAAACCAAATTGGGTATCAAGCTCAATGCTCTTTAATTCTCTCGATCCACTGGCCACGAGCTTTGCCTTTCCCTTGGCAAACACATTTCCTTCCAATAGAGATGCTTTCCCTTTTGACTGAGACAAAACGGCAGACACATTAAAATCAATGGGACTGTTAAATGCGGCGTTATTTAAAGAAATGTTGAGATTGTCCACAGCGGTTGTTTGATTTGCCTTTTCATCAATATATTTGAGCGATGCATTCTCAGCCAAAAATGAAAGCTTTGCTCCCAAAATGAGGGCGGGAAGTTTGGTCGTGGCTGACTTCGCTTTGACCTGCTGTTCGGGAGATGTCTCATCTTTTTTTGGAAGTTCGGCCAAGTTTAATTTTCCAAGTTCATTTTTTACCAAATAAATCTCTGGTTTACGAAGCATGATGGTCACTTTTGGATTTGCGGTCAAAAGGGAGAGAAATGATGCCTTCACTTTTACTTCGCCAACTTTTAAAATATTTTTTTGCCTGAAATTTTGCGTTGTGGAAAGCGATATATTTCGGACCTGAACCCCCAGTCCACGAAACGCAATTTTTTCAAAATCAAATTTTCCATGTATTTTTTGTTCAACCAAATCCGTGATCTGGCCCTTATATTTATTGATATCCAGCATAAGCGCTTGCAAACCTCCGCGGA
>CAZDSE010000202.1:0-4367 GCA_964507905.1 uncultured bacterium
TCAGCAACGTCAAAACCCCAGGCGTTTTATAGTAAGAACTTTCTTCTCCAGCATCCCCAGACCATGTGCCATTCCATGAAGCATGGCCAACAATTGGGAGCGCTAGGCAAAACAAGAAAACTGCAATCACTTTGTCGAATCCGGATCGCATGTATTTATAGAGTAAAATAAAGAAAATATAATTTCAAGAGTTCAGTGATCTGTGATATTTTTTCGGTTATGATGAAATTATCTCAAAAGTCCTGTATTCCGTGTCGCGGTGGAGTTCCGGTTCTAACAGGAGATGATCTTAAGAAGCTTCATGAACAATTGGGTGAAAGCTGGAAAGTGATTCATGAGCATCATTTGGAAAAGGAATATGCATTTAAGAATTTTAAAGATGCCCTTTCATTTGTGAATGCTGTGGGTGCTATCGCGGAGAAGGAAGGTCATCACCCCGATATTTATTTGTCCTGGGGCAAAGCCAAAATTCAAATCTGGACTCATAAAATTGATGGTTTGACTGAAAGTGATTTTATTCTGGCTGCCAAAGTAGATCAGCTTCAATAATTGGAGTCAGTTGGATACCTGAGCGAAACTAAATCTTCGTTTATAGAACTCAATCAGAGTCACGAGAAGCGTGATGAAGGTGATGGGCAAAAGGACGGACAAAGAAAATTCGCGTGATGTATAAAAATAGGATTTTAACATCACAAATTCGATAGCGGAGGCAATAAACAAGACCGATAACAGTTCCCCATGATCAAGTCCTCGCTTCCAAGAATAAGACCATGTGGGGGTGAGATCTTGGGCTTCAGGGCGAAGTTTTGGAAGCGTTGGAAAAAATTGAGGGACTTGTTTTTCAAACAAGACAAACGGATCTCCAAATCGTTTTCTAAGTTGATCTTCTTCTCGTTTTATAACGCGCCCATAAACATATTTAAAAAGAATATAATATGGGATGAGCCACCAAGCCATTTGCCCCAAGACAATAAACCCAACGCCAATTAAAAAAGATCCAAAATAAAGAGGGTTTCTTGTATATCGATACGGACCCGTGATCGTAAGACTCCGAGTTTTTTTTATGGTTCCGGCTGCCCATAGTCGTAACGTCTCGCCTAAGAGGATCCATAGCAGCCCAATGAGCGACGAAACAAGGTTGGTTTTACAAAAGATGAGATATGCCCCAGCCAGAACCCCACTCAGTATATGTTTGATTTTTTTGGGATTGTGAATTGAAAAGTAGACGTGAAAGTATGTGGCAAGTTGGCTGGCATGCGATCCAAGTCTAACCTCGAATAATACATTTGAGAAAACTGTCGAAATCATTTTTTTTATTTGTTCTTGATATCCTTCGCTGTCAGGGGATCCCAGATATCCTGAAGAGACGATAGCGCCAGCGTGTCTCGAAGGATATCTGGGATCCCCTGAGGACTTAGGATGACAATAATAAACAATTTTCTTAAGACTCTTTCCGATTAGACCGCCACTCTTGAGGTGTTCTAAAAATAGCCTCCAATCTTCGACATTTTCATGGGAGGGGAGCATAAAGTCGATGAATGTCTGTTTGCCATTTAATTTTTTTCCAAAAGCCAATAGCACGCATCGATTGTGATGAGGGCCAATCGTCTGGGATTCTAAGATGAGTTCAGAGAACTTATCTGTATAGGTTTCATGAATCATTTATGCCTTTAAAATTTTTCCCAGCTTTAAGGCCAGACCCAAATCGCCTTTTACTTTAAGTTTTCCGGTCATAAAAGCGAGTTGTGGATTTAATGTCCCTGAAACAAGATTGACCAAATCTTTATCTGAAATGGTAATGACACATTGCGGTTCGTCTGTTTCACCGGATTTGACTTCATTTTTTTCTGAATTCATGGAGATGTTCCATGTGCCTCCATCCATTCCGGTCACATTAAACTGATACGTGGCATTGACCTCTTGTCCCAGTTCTTTATTGTTTTGAATCCGCGCGGCAATTTTTTCTTCAAAAATTATTTTAGGCGTAAGTGACATCTTTCCCTCCTTAAAATAGTTTGTTTCGATAATACAGACTAGTCGTACATCGACTGAATGACATCCCGATATTTTTCTGAACAGTACTTTCTTTTGACTTTTAGTGATGGGGTAAGTTCGCCGGTTTCAATGCTAAAATCATTTTTAAGGATTTTAAATTTTTTAATGGTTTCAAAACTGGCCAGATCTTTATTGAAATCTGAAATCACTTTGGCGATTAAGCCTTCAATTTTGGGCTGAAGGTGGATGGTATCTGGAGATGTTTGAATGCCCTCACGCTTTAAAAAGTGTAAGGCCTCTTCGGGATTGAGTGTAATCAATACAGATAAATATTTTTGTTTATCTCCATAGACCATGGCTTGACTGATATATCGGTTGGTTTTGAGTATGTTTTCCAATTTTTGGGGTGCCACATTTTTTCCACCGTATGTTACGATGATGTCTTTTTTGCGATCTGTACTTTTTAGGTGCTTTTGTTCATTTAAATGTCCAATGTCTCCCGTACAATACCATCCGTCTTGGAATGCTTCTTTTGTGGCTTCTGGATTTTTATAATATTCTTTAAATACCTTTTTGCTTTTCACCAAAATTTCACCATCGGGAGCGAGTTTGAGTTGGGTGTCACCCAAAGCCGGTCCAACAGAACCGAATTCATAATCTGTATCTTTATTAACAAATACGGCAGCCGTAGTTTCGGTGAGACCATATCCTTCTAAGATTAAGAATCCAGCTGCATGAAAGAAGGCTGCAATTTCGCCCGAAAGAGGGGCACCTCCAGAAATGAAAAACTTAATACGGCCGCCAAACTTTTGTTGAAGCTTTTTAAATACGAGGGCTGTTGCAATGGTTTGCTTTATTTTAAGAACAAGAGGAATGCGCTTGCCAGATTGTAGTCTTTGACTGACCTCTTTTCCAATGTTTAATGCCCAAAAGAAAATTTTCTTCTTTAATGAAGACCCTTCGCTCACTTGGGATAATATTTTATTATACACTTTTTCATATATCCGAGGGACGGCAAACATAAATGTGGGACGAATTTCTCCAAGATTATCGACCAATTGATTGGTGCCCTCCGCAAATACATGCGTCCATCCAAATCCCAGGCCACAATAGAGTTCAATTCGGGCCAAGATATGTGCAAAAGGCAAGAAACTTAAGATGACATCGTTTTCTGACAAGGGAAATGAATCTACAATATCTGAGAGTTCAGTTGTAAAATTTTCATGCGTAAGAACGACCCCTTTGGGAAGTCCCGTAGTGCCGGATGTGTAGACGATGGTTACGGTATCTTGAGGCTGATTTTTTTGTAACAGCTCATCAAATAATTGATGTGCGGCCTGATTTTGTTTTTTGTAGTTTAATCCTCTTTGGCAAAATTCCTCAATTGGAATAACTGGAATAACTGGAATCGCGGGAGACAATGTTTTGGGATCTTTTGTGTGATGGAAAATAATGATTGTTTTTAAATTCGGGAGAGACGCTTTGGCGCTTAACACTTTTTGAAGTTGTGCTTCATCCTCCAAAAAAACTGCTTTGGCTTCAGAATTCTTTAAAATATATTCAACATCTGCGGCAACATTTGATTGATAAATAGGAACCGTAATGGCTCCGGTGCTTAAAATCGCCATATCCGAGAATGCCCATTCCACGCGTGAGTTGGATAAAATGGCGACCCGATCGCCTCGCTGAATGCCTGATTCCAGAAGAGCAAAGCAAAGTTCTTCAACAAATTGATAATATTCTTGATAGGTAATTTCTTCCCAAACGCCGTTTACTTTTCTCTTAAATGCGATTCGGGCGCTGGATGCCGATACTCGATTTCTAAATGTATGTGTGATCGATCGATTAACAATTTTCATTCTTTACTCAATTTAATCATTCTTGGGGACGAAAAATCAAATCATCCTCATTGAGTAACTTAGCATCACCTGATTTAATTTCAATACTTTTTTCTGCGACAAGATTAAATTCACCATTAATGGCTTTTATGACATGAGAGCCGGTCGAAACCGGGTGTCGGATGATGGGAGTCGTTCCAATCTTTTCATCGTCAACATAAATGTCGCTGGCAGGTTCGGTTTTAATATTTAAATAACCAACTTCTTTTTTTTGCACAACCAAAGCTTCATTTATATTCACCATTGGCTTGGTGAAAGTTATATCTTTGGAAAGCATTTCATATCCCTCTTTTTTAATCTCAAGTTGCATCTCTTCATTTTGGGGCAGATGAGGAATGGTCATGGGGGTAAGGCCCACTAATTTTCCATTAATGAATATCTCGGCATCTTGAGGTTCTGTCTCAATTCGAACCACTGATGTCGTCGGAACATGAATCGAAGAGGGCGGGGATTCAGAAGCAGGTTTTGGTTCTT
>CAZDSE010000203.1:0-4357 GCA_964507905.1 uncultured bacterium
TCCCACCTAAATACTTCTTAAGTTTACCATAGGAGGTTTAAAATTTAAAAATTTATTTTTGAAGCCCTTAATCAGATTTTAATGTTTGAGATCCTTCGCTCAATAGATGCGGTCGCAACAGCTCCCTTACCCCTCAGGATGACTGCTTACGACCTCGGATGATATTTCTTATAGATCTCTTTTAAATGATCACGACTGACATGGGTATAAATTTGGGTCGTAGAAATGTCTGAATGCCCAAGCATGAGCTGAACCGATCGTATATCTGCTCCACGTTCCAAAAGATGTGTCGCAAATGAATGACGCAAAATATGGGGATAGATATTTTTGGCAATTCCCGCTTTTAAGGCATATTTTTTAAGAAGCAACCACACACTTTGTCGGGTGAGTTTTTGTCCCAATCGGGAAAGAAAGAAAATAGAATTTTGTTGGAGCGGATCCCATGTTTTTCTCACGTCGTTTACATATTTTCTTAAATATTCGAAGGCAGATTTTCCAAATGGAACCACACGTTCTTTGGCCCCCTTCCCCCTCGCTTTCAAATATCCAGAATCAAAGTGCACATCATTCATCTCAAGACCAATCAGTTCCGAAATTCGCAGTCCTGATGCGTATAAAATTTCAAGCATCGCCCGATCTCGAATACCAAGTGACGTCGATAGGTCTGGCTGTTCCAATATGATTTGAACTTCAGAGACCGTTAATACTTCCGGCAATCTTCTCCACGTCTTCGGGGACTCAATGTCTTTCGTTGGATTGTTATCTATATATTTTTGTATCATGAGGAATTTGAAAAACACACGAAGCGTCACCAAGTTTCTCGCAATGGACTTGGATGACAACTTCTCTTTATGTAAATGCACCAAAAACGCCAAGATCGCACTTTTTCCCAATGTTATGAGTTTTTTATCCGAATACTTTTTTTCGATAAAGTTTGCGTATTTATGAAGATCCCGCTGATAGGACTCCAGTGTATTGGGAGACAATCCTTTTTCAATCTTTAAGCTTGTAAGAAACTCATCGATGTATCGGTCCATGATTAATCTATTTTAACTGATATCTAATCTATCTTACAAATACAAAGACCATCCGTTATGTCCCGTGGAGACGATAGCGACAGCGTGTCTCTCAGGGACATAACGGATGGTCTTCAAAATTTAAGTAGACTAAGAATCCAGTTTAATACTGAATAATATGCTTCCCAGATGCATCGATCAACGTAATCGATCCACCAAATATGCGGCCATCATATCGGAAAAGTCCGAGCATGGGTCCGGTTCCCATCCCTGTACCAAATTTGAGTTCATACAAAACCGTGCCATTGGCATCATAGGATCTCAACGGAACGCCCAAACGGTTCATAATGGCATATGCAGGATCTGACATCACATAGACTTCTCCATCCGTCACATATTTAATCGTGGGATTGGCATCACACACCAAACTAATTTTTACTCTCCAAATACCGAGCGGCATGCTGAATGAACCTGGATCGACTGCCGTACCATCGGATTTTACAAATTCAATTCGTGCAAACCAATGTTTGGCAGATGGAAATGAAGTCGTCACTTGTCCGGGCGCAGGTCGAACTTCTTCGGTCCCCACCCCGTCATACATTCCGACGAGTCTTGGACCAAATGGGCTGGAATATCCCAAACTCCCAAACTGAGTCATCAGTTGGTTTTGGTTTGGGACTGCGGGTTGTGCCACTTGGGTCCCTTGCTCCTTGTCTTTACTCATCATGTCTTCTCCGCATCCCATAGCCAAGATCAGCATTGCTCCGAGAAGAATAAGTTTACGTTGCGTTTTCATACGATACCTCCTTAAGGTGTTACCTCTGGACTTGTTTGAGAGTGTTCTCCCAAAACTTTTACGGTTAACTGAAATTGACCAAAACTCACTGGATCGTTATCGAGAGAAGCCTTTCCATGAAGCACATTTCCCTCGCTACCATCCGAAACCAAATCTATGAAACCAAATGACGTGGGCAGTTTATCTCTTAAATTCGCTCTTAAATATCCAGGTCGTAGATATCCACATCCAATATTGATTCCTCTATATTGATCCGCTTGACACTCGCCTTCATAAAAAAATTCTCCCAATTGATCAAACGCACTGATCTTTAAATAGCTGGCCTCAATCACTCCCTGGGCATTGACTTTTAAGCTCATAATAATTTTGGGCGGCTCACTGGTTCGTGAACCCGTATAATCGAAGGGCGTAATGGGTTTAAATTTTTGCTCATTAATGGAACCCAAAGTTCCCGTGAGTTCGTGTGTGGCTCCTTGAATTGCACCTCCACTTAAACTGGTATTCAATCCGTCTATCGAATTTTTCATTTTGGAGATATCGCGGCTGTCATCACCGCATCCCACCACCATAAGGGCAAATGCCATGATTCCCACTATCGTTAAAACAATTTGTATTCTCTTCGTATTCATTGTTGCTCCCAAGACCCATTTATGGGTCGTTCTAATCAACCCATTTATGGGTCGTTCATATAGACCCATTTATGGGTCTTCCATACTGATATAGTGCAAGGGATGTGCCAAATTAATGTGATCTGAAATTGTGAAACAATTTCAGATAGTTATAAATCGATCATAAAATGATCCCAGATTCTCCCTCGGTGAAAGGGACGTAGAGTGTCACTGCCATTTTAATGCAGCATATGAAAATAGTAGTGTTTTCAGGTATTTATATATATTTCTAACGATTCTTTAACACTCGGACAAAAAATAGACATGGCCGAAAAGTGGCAGTCTCAAGTAGGTCATCCCTCAAATAATGACAAAGTACCATCATCCCTAGATTTTGGAACCGTTTTCCCTTTTCTTTCGAGTCGCGACAAAACTTCTCTCGCTTGATTCAAAACGGCTTCTGGCAAATGGGCCAGTTTCGCCACTTGAATTCCATAACTTCGGCGCATGGCGCCAGGCAAAAGTTTTCTTAAAAAAACAATGTCCCCATTCATTTCACGGACCGAGATATAAAAATTCCGAACTTTCGATTTCTCCCGAGCCAAGTCGGTGAGCTCATGATAGTGCGTGGCAAATAATGTCTTGGCATTGACCGCGTCATGAATATGGCCTGCCACCGCCCAAGCAATGCTCATGCCATCAAATGTGGAGGTCCCTCTTCCAATTTCGTCCAGTATGATCAAACTTTTGGGTGTTGCATGTTGCAAAATATAAGACGTCTCTTTCATTTCGACCATGAACGTGGAATCCCCACTCATAATATTATCGTGCGCGCCCACACGCGTAAAAATTTGATCGACGATCCCTATCGTTGCCTTTTTCGCTGGTACAAAACTTCCTATTTGGGCAAGTAACACGGTTAAAGCCGTTTGCCTCATGACCGTGGATTTTCCAGCCATATTGGGGCCTGTGATGATAAGCAACCGTTGCTCGGAATCCAACCGAATATCATTGGGCACAAATCGCTCTTGAGACAACGCTTCAATCACCGGATGACGTCCTTCACTCATTTCAATTCGATCATCCAGAGAAACTTCAGGACAGACCCAATCATATTTGGAAGCCACCTCTGAAAGCGCACAGGTTACGTCCAATTCCGACAACATCGACGCCAGAGAAAAAAGATTTTTAATCTCCCTTAAAATATCTTCTCTTAGGTTTTGAAACAACTCATATTCCAATTTTTTCCGTCGATCTTCCGCCGTTAAAATTTTATTTTCATATTCTTTGAGCTCAGGCGTAATAAATCGTTCACAATTTACGAGCGTTTGTTTTCGAATGTAATCTTCAGGAACACGACCCAAATGAACATTTGTAATTTCAATATAATATCCAAACACTTGATTAAATTTTACTTTTAAAGATGAAATCCCAGTGCGTTCTCTTTCTCTTTTTTCAATACTGGCCAAAATCTCTTTCCCATCTCGCATGAGACGAATGAGCTCGTCCAATTCAAATTCAACCCCTTCTTTAAACATCCCCCCTTCGCGAATGGAAATGGGAGGTGTGTCGGCAATGGCTTGACTCAGTTTTTCCAGTAATGAAGTAAAGAGCTGACGAGTCTCTACAAAATGTAAATTGAGCTCATTTAAGACCCTATATAATGAAGGGAGTGTGGCCAAGATATCTCGCAAGGCACCCATATCTCTGGCATTCGACGAATCCAGGATTATCCGAGAAAGCAACCGCTCCAAATCAAGATAAGATTTTAAAAGTGTTTTGATCTCCAATCGAATGGCATGTTGTTCTAGTAATGTCTGAACGGATTTTTGTCTTTTTTGAATAAGCCGAATGTCCAAGAGTGGATATAAAATCCATTGATTTAATCGCCGTCGATCCATGGATGTATCTGTTTTATCCAAAAACCAAAACAATGA
>CAZDSE010000204.1:0-4287 GCA_964507905.1 uncultured bacterium
GAAAGGGCCGCAGGCCCAAATTCGATGACACTCACTTTTGAAAAAATATTCCACGATCCCAACATGTCATAGAGTGGTACGGTCTCCACCGAAACATGTGAAGTAATCCCATAGCTGGTCTTCCTGAGTCCCAATAAAAGCTCACGGACTGCCACCACATAGGCGGTATCACCCAAATGCGCCTGTGTGAGATCATGCTTAGACGATAGCGTCTGAGAAAAGCAGATGGATGCCACAACAATAGGGGAAAAAATCCCCAATAGTTTTAAAAGCGTCTTACCCCCATTCATCCAGCCCAAATCTTATGCAAATACTTAGCCAATAGGCATATGTAAAAATCATTGTCATATCAAATAGTTGCACAGACACGCCCCAAAAAATGTTGTAGATCATTTTGACATGTTGAAAAAATTACCAATCTCAATAAAAATCGAAATTTAACCGATAAGTAGAAGAATGAGAAAATATTATCCGGTTGGCATCTTAATTCTGTTCATTCATCTGTCCGTAGCCAATTCAGATACTCCCATGAATCGGCTGCCTCGATCCCCCTATCAAATCATTCTGGATTTAAAATTTTCCACGCTGAATCAAGATCAAGTTCGGCGTCTGGTTCAAGATATATATGAAGCGAAAAATCAAGATCAAGCTGATGAAATTTTTGAAGCGTTGACGCCTCACTTTCAAAACCGACAAACAGCTCAGTGGTTTGTGGATGAATTTTCAAAAAACATCCCAAATTCAGAAGAGGGATTCTCGGAAATAATATCAGCTAATATGTTCAAAAAATCATTGGAGGGCCTTAGACATGTGACCAACACCCATACCGATCTGAACTTCGAGGCTACGATCCCAAAACTTAGACCCTATTTTAAAAGTGATAGTCCCTACCTTGGGCGCAGCCGAGTCTTACTCGTTCGAATGAGGGATGCAGCATCCATCCCATACATTTCACGATACAATCGAGACAACTTGATGGGCGTCAGTGAAGACGTGTTCGATTACTCCAAACAGCTATTACAGATGGATGCAAAGCCTGAATTTGAAGGCCAGGTTCTAAAAATTGCAGATCACATTAATGAATACGCTCTTTCTCCGGACCCTGATTGGTTTCACGATCGCTGGATCAATAAACTGACCGAAGCTGCGTTAGAACTTTCTAAAAAATACCCTTCCCTGGGACAAAAGTTATTCGATACATTTTCAAAACCCAATGCTTCCGCCAAATACCGCATGGCCTTTGCAGATCATTTATTCAAAATGGGAGACACAGCCAAAAAATATCTCCCCAAATTAAGAGAATGGGCTGAGCATGCCGAGGATACTGAACTTCAAACCTATTCAACCCGAGCATTGGGAAATGTGGCCAGTCTTTCCCCCAAAGACACCTCAAAAACCGTCGATTTTCTTCTCACATATTCTTTAAAAAAAACAAATCTTCATGTCCGGGAGGGAGCAGCACACGCTTTAACTGCCTTTAAGAAAGATGCGTATCGAATAGTTCCTGAATTATCTCATTTTATCACTCAATCGCCTTCTCTCGGCATGGACACATTAGAAAAATTACCAGAACTTGGCCCGCAGGCAATTGACTTACTTCCTGAACTCATAGAAAAAGCTCCAAAGGACGCAGAACGCTCTCCGTATACTGCGGCCATTGAATCTATTTCAGAAGCGTTTAAAAATAATCCCCAATATCATCGCGTTACAGAAAAAATCTTGCCCAAAATTCTTAGGGATCTAAACTCTGACAATCCAAAGGATGTCATCAACGCCACAAACTTATTAACTCGGCTTCGGGGTCCCATTGTCACACAGACCATCCCGCAAGTATATAAAGCACTCTTGCCGATCGTTTATGCTGACCCAGAAAAATTAGATAGTGATGCCCAGTGGGCTTTGCTGAATTATTCAAAGCAACTTTCTTTGGATGATATGCCTCAAAGAGCTGAACTCATTTCAGAGCCTATCTCAACCATGATCGATACTATAGAAAGAGAACGTTTATTTGTGGACAAAAGCACGAAATTTAATGATACGCTTCATGTTTTAGAGTCGCTGGGGAGCCTGGCCAAACCTGCCTTTCCCGCAATCCTGGATGCTCTCAAAAACAATGTGCTTGTTTATGATGCAGAGCCTCTATTAAGAACGCTCTATGCCATTGATCCACACGATGATTCGATTCTTTTGGCCCTGATGGATATGTCCCTCGATTCACTATCAGACATGAAAGCATTTGCCTTAGGGGCAATCTCTCAATATCCAGATAAAGAAATTTCTTACCGATTTTTGGATCAATTTGTAAATGAATTAAATCACCCCCACTCCTCTCAAGAATTGGTTCAACTGTTGGACAAAATTTCTCTTTGGCAAGAAAAATCTGAATATGCCATCCCCAAATTTATTGAATTGTTACACCATGAAAATCTCACTGTTCAAATCAGCGCTCTTGCGACCTTGGGCCAGTTTCCGGAGTCGACCGAGGTATGGACGGCCATGATGGATGCATTATCCATTCCTGAACTTCGAACACAAGCACTCATGCATTTGAGGAAAATTCACGGGCACGAAAATGAAATTTTTTATAAAGTTCTTCCTTTTTTGAACGATTCAGACCCAGAAATCAAACGCTGGGCAACAATAGTTTTGGAAGAAAATTATGCAGGACTCACTCCCGAAGAGAAAATTGAAGCAAATTCCGAACTCTCGAAAATCAGTTCCATGAAGCATCCCCCTGACCCCTGCGAATCCTTGTGCAACATCGTAAAATCATCCGACTCATGGGCCAAATTTGGTTCACCCAGAAATTTAGCCGAAGCTGAATTTCCATTTGCCCTCACACCATTGGGTGCTCTTTTCATGATCAAAGCAGCTCCCTATTGTGCGGAGGCTCAATCACAAGTGAATCAGATACTTCAATCATTCTCTGATAGATCCGAAATTGCGCAGCTACAAAACACATGTCCCACTTCCAGCTTTGATCAAATTCAAGAATTATATTTGCGAGTGATTCCCCTTTTAAACCATCAGACAGAAAATGAACATGTATTGATTGATTCTCTCTTCTTATACGGAAAACTTTTTTATAAAAAGTTATTTGAAGAACTGTTAAAACAAAAAAACATATCCCCATCTCAGCAACGAAATCTTGAAACACTCTTGAATCAATCCAAATCAGATTTAATATCCGAAGTATCACACGCCAAAGAACGCGGTTCTGGAAAAGGCGGCAGTTATTTCAACACCTATGCTCTGGCCACTTCTGTATTGGCACTGGACCCTGGGGATATTTCGAAAGAAAATTTGGACTACTTGACCCATTCTCTCAGCAAAGACACGGGCCATGTCACATATTCCCCAGGAGGGGGAGGCTTAAGTCATGGAGATCCCCTCGCAAGTGTTGCCCGAGCGGTTCCCTATTGGATTTCACAATATGAACGTAATTTTGCCGAATTGAATGAAAATCTTCCTGAAACCAGAACCAGATTAATTTCTGCGTTGGAAGATTTTTCTGAGCTGGCTCCCCTGCTTTCAGGTCATCAAACGACAGATTTTCCTGACCGACTGACGGCCCACGGAGGACCTTTCGTGTGGGCACCCTATTATTATCCATCGACCATCCCCTATGCCACCGCCGCAGTTCAAATGCTGATCCAAGAATCCAAGCCGGAGGAAGCAGCACGTCTCAAAAAAATACGAAATCAATTGGAAGCCTCTTTGCTCAATCAAGAATTATTTAAAGATGATGCTTTCTTTCGACAAGAGGCAGCATGGGCGGGAAGTTATGACTGGGATATCCCCCTCTTGGGACTTGCGGTCATTCCATTGGCAGAACGCTGCTCCACAAAAGAGGATTCAACTATTCCACCTCTGGGAATCTTAAGATCCTGGCCTCAAGAAATTCATTAAATCTTCCGATAAGACAAATGATGAGAAAATATAGCTTAAGCTTGATTTTGTTATGCAGTTTTTTTTTCATTTCCGGCGCTGAGGATCAATCCAGCCCATTGTCCGCTCTCGAACAGCAAGTCTCAAATCTCAAAAGCAAATTTGAAGATGCTCACATTGAATATCAAAAAATTAAAAGCGTCTCTCGGGATTGGGACCGGAGAAATGAAGCGGAAGACACTTTTTATGGCGCATATGATGCGTATGTCGCTTCCCAAATGAAACTCTTTGAAGCCAAGATCGAAGATATTCAAAAAAATACCAAGCGCGCTCCGGCTGCACGTCAACCGGCGACTTTGCCTGCATGGACCATGCTGCTTGCATTGATTGGGCTATTAT
>CAZDSE010000205.1:0-4270 GCA_964507905.1 uncultured bacterium
TCATGATAAAATTAAATTTATCCGAATAGATACTGTGGAACGTGACATGAAAAACCGAAGTAAGATTAAAATCAGATTAAACCAAAAGGGCCAGGTGGCCATCTTTACCCTGCTCATCTTTAGCCTACTCTTTATGTTCTTTGGCATGTCGATTAATATTGCCATGCTGGTCCATCACAAAATCAATCTTCAAAACGCCGCCGACATGGCCGCCATGGCTGGTGCTGCCGAGCAAGCTCGGATCATGAATCTCATCGCCTGGAAAAATTATGAGCTCAGAAAAAACTTCAAAGATTTTATGTATGCTTATTGGGTGGAGTTTAATGATCGGCATTATGATTTCCCGGATCCCCGCCATCCGGGACTATTTGGCGATCGCTTCACTCGGAATATTTCCCATAGAGGAGACATACGGTGGACTGTAAATCCAATGAGAGGAAGAACGGTGGTTCCCAGCTATTGTCTGGGAGATGATTTTGGTGAGACCTTAAAAGACGCCATGGAAAATAAAACGTGCGATGCCCAAGCACTCCCCGTCAAATTTCCCAGAATAGATCCCGGCAAAGCTGCAGTTATTCGGATTTTCGATCCCTTTTATTCGGGCCCGATCTTGGCGGCATTGGATCAAATGGCCGTTAAGAAAGAATTCGAAAGCCGACGAAAATGGAAATCGTATTCAGAACGAAATGAATTGTCGTTACGCCTGGACATTGCCACCTATCGACAAAGAGCGCGAGATATCTATGGATTTTTCTTGAATCCAAACAATCCCTCCTCTTTACCCGCAGTGATGAATTCGGTTATTGGAAATTCTTGGGATACCTCCGAATCATTCCAAAACGCATGGCGTAACTTTAATAACTTCTATCTGAGAACAACCAGACCTGACCAAGATATGTCGTATATCATTTCTGAATTTCATGAGAGACCGCAGAATATATATCAATTGGCATATCTCACATCACTCAAAAATCTCAATCGGGCAAATTTGATAAGCGCAACCAATGGGAATTCCTTTTTTCAGCAACTCGAACCGGAAAATGGGTACATACAAATTGCCCAACAAGCGGTTGATTTTGATATGTTTTGGACAGAATTTATCGGTGCAGATGACACGGATGCCGCTTCGGTCATCCCTCAGCCGCAAAAGATATCCATTCGACAATTTCCCGTGGCCATTAAGAAAGTGGGTGAACCCACTTTTTATGCTGTGACACTGGAAACACACCCTGCACTTCCCTTCCTTCCATCGATGACGGATTCCACACCCTGGAAACTGACGGCTGTTTCAGCCGCGCAACCATTTGGGAGCCGGATAGGTCCAAAATTTCGCGAAGAAGATTATACAGTAGAAATTGAAGATCCAGCTAGAAAGGAACCGCCGATTACCCTCCCCCACATTTGCCTTGGGGAAGAATGTGATGGTAAGAATCAATTTAAAGATGCCCTTGATAACGTCGAAAACTTATATGCCTTGAAGGCTGAAATAGGCACTGGAGTTGGAAGGTTTAACTATGAGGAACTGGGATTCGAGCGAAGAGCTCCCATTCTTCATCCCACCCAATGGGAAATTGGACGATATAATTTGCCCGATGAAACATCCATGGATAAAGACGTACACCCAACGGATCTCAAAAGTTCATATGGAGTCTCTGGTCATCCTTTTTCAATCAAATATGGAGGAGACAATACCCACACGAGCTGGAACCGCGCCCGTGCCGGCTATGGTATTAAGCTCATTCCCATCGGAAAAATTATTAACCAACTCGATCCTGCCTCTCAAGCAGCTTTGGCACCGGTCAACCATTGACCACACTCAATAAATGGCGTGCAAATAATGAGTATGGTCAATAACTGGCGTATCAGAAAATGGTCCATCATCTGAATTCGAGCCTACAATGATTCGGCCAAAAGAACCTATTCCTTTGACATGAATTATATCCAAAGAACCTATTCTTTAGACATAAATTAGTTGTAAAGAACCTATTCTTTAGGTAAAGTATGGGTATGTTTAAGAGAAAAATTGAGCATGAGCTCCTGACCTGGAAAACCAGGAAACACCGAAAACCGCTCATCTTTCGCGGCGCCAGGCAAACCGGAAAGACGACTCTGATTCGAAAACTGGGACAGCAATTTGAAAACTTTATTGAGTTAAATTTAGAAAAAGACCTGAATCAAAAAATCTTTTCCGATATTCGGGATATCAGAGAGGTTGTAAAAAGCATTGAGATTATATCGAAGCAGAGAGTCATTCCAAATAAAACACTTCTTTTTTTGGACGAAATACAAAATTCCGAATCTGCCATAAAACTTCTTCGTTATTTTTATGAAGAATTACCGGAACTTCATGTGATTGCCGCAGGATCGCTTCTCGAAGTTAGGATGAAACATGAGGGATGGTCTTTTCCCGTGGGAAGAGTTGAATTTCTTTATTTATATCCGCTGACATTTGAGGAGTTTTTATCCGTCACGGGTGAAGAACTTTTGCTTCAGTCTCTGACAGAACTTAAAATAGGAAAATCCATGACGACTGTGGTTCATGATAAACTCATGGGATTCCTTTCCGATTATATGGTCATTGGTGGGATGCCCGAGGCAGTGGCTGAATATTTAAAAAACAAAAGCCTCCTTTCAATTCAGTCTTGCCATGAATCGCTCATTTCTTCATTTAAAGAAGATTTTTCAAAATACTCAAAGGGGGCGGAGATAGAATATTTAAAATTGGTTTGGGATCAAATTCCTTTTGAAATTGGAAAACGAATCACTTACTCCAAATTGGGAGGGTCCAGTATCCGCTCAGGCGAAATTTCCAAAGCATTTGACATCTTACATGAAGCCATGCTTGTTGAAAGAATTTTTCCATCCATCCAAAACCACCCCCCCCTCATCAAAAAGACAAAGTCCGCTCCAAAAGCTATTTTTTTAGACGTGGGACTTTGTGCTCATGCCGTACACATCACGAGAGACCAGATTTATAAACAACTGTTGGACCCTTTCTATCAGGGAGGACTTTTTGAGGCATTTGTGGGCCAGGAATTATTGGCATCTGATTCTCACAATCGATCAACGTTATTTTTTTGGATCCGTGAAGAAAAAGGGACATCTTCAGAACTTGATTTTTTAATCCCCTATCAAAACGAGATCATTCCCATTGAGGTGAAATCAGGAAGCCATGGGTCACTGAAATCATTGCATCAATTTCTCTCAAGAAGCCACATCGCGTTCGGAGTGCGTTTCTACAATCAGAAAGATCTCAAACTTGAAAAGCAAATAATTTCTCTCCCGGATGGCTCAAAATTAGACTATCGGCTTTTATCCATCCCATTTTATTTGTCATTCCGATTGGTGGATATCATCAGAGAAGGAAAAGCATTGAATATGGAATGAGCACATCAAAATAGTAGACAGTTCCAAAAAATTCAATGACCTGCCCTACTTATCCAAAACCCTGCCCAAAGTCTAAACAACTGACACCCTTAATGAATTTTTAATCTCATTTTCATAATCAAAAAAAAGAGTAATAGAATCTCAAACTTCCCATTTTCCTTCGGTGGTTGGCACATCTTTTGCTCTTATATAAGATGAGACACCACGTGACAGAAGGAAAATTTATGAGACAATATAGTGAGAGAAGACAAGAGAGAAACAAAGACGGAAAGATGGCGAGGGGGAACAATATGAAACAGGTGTGGGTCAGTTTCATTATAGGAATGATGTTGTGTATCGGCATGGGTTATGTAAATGCCGATAGTGGGAGTATTTTGGCACCCAAGAAAAAACAAACACAGAGGGATTCAAATCCAGTCAGACGTGATTTTAATACTGCAGTAGAAGCGGGTAAAAATGCCAAAAAGCCTGAAGCGATTATTACACCAACCCCGGCCAACAAGCGAAATATTTTAAATCCTGGTACTTGGGTAACCATAAAAAAACCAAATGCCGTACCGAATCAAAATCAAAGTACGACTGTAAATGAAGCAAGCGACGCTCCTGCCGAAAGTGCAGCCGTCACTCCAAATAATCCCCAAACGCCGGCTCCAAATGAGGACATTACGTGGTCCGAGGCCATGAGAAGACAAAGGTATGGGCAGCCTAAACAAAATGGTACTCCAGCGACCAATGTTGAAGCACCTGTGGTAGGAACTCCGGAATCCGGTGAAACAGTTGGCGCTCCCGCGGTGGAATCACCAGCAGCTGCCGAAACCGATATAAATGCTCTAGCACAACCGCAACCCAATGAATCGGCTGAAGCTTCAATCGCCGAGCCTCA
>CAZDSE010000206.1:0-4269 GCA_964507905.1 uncultured bacterium
GTTCTGCATGGCCTGAGGATCAAGGAAGCGGAACTCTTGAGACTGAAGTATTTTAACAACTTCACTATGTGGCTTCCCCACAAATTATGAATGACTATGAAATTATTTATTTGGGAAGAAATTCAAAAGAGTTTACAGGAAAAAGATTTTTTAAATGGAATACGATCGAAAATAGCAAAGATTACATGGAAAAATTAAATCTAAAAGATTCGACATCGGACTGCATTCTTGTTGATTTAAACGACAAAGAAGAGTTGGAGCTTAAATCAAAAGAGGTGATCCCAGGTCGAAGGGCGTATTTAAAGGCATTGTTCGATGGGAAAAAACAATATAGTCTTGTCAAAGTGTTTGAGACGAGAAACCCAAAAATTAATTCAAAGCGATGGCACGGGTTGGTGTACTACCAAAACTTGTTTTGGTATCCAAATCCGCTCTATGAATCCACAGCCAATACCATCTATGTTTTTGAAAAAATAAAGGAATCATATGCTTCGGTCTCGAATTAGTAATTTCATGCTTTCACGAGTGAATATCGATCACGCTAAAAATCTCCTCAGCCGAACACCCATTTTAAACACGATTTATAAGGTGGGAGCGCAGTCTTTGATTGATCCTCATTTCCCAACGCATGTGTTTATTGAAACCACACGGGCATGTAATTTGGCATGTACCTGTTGTCCGCGGACTTTAAAAGCTTCTGAGAAAGGGCATATGGAGTATGGACTTTTCACAAAGGTTGTTGACGAAGTTTCAAGTCATGGAACCAGAAATTTTTCGTTGCATATGCTGGGAGAGCCCCTGTTGCATCCAAAGATTGTTGACATGGTGGCTTATATTAAGGCTCGAGATCCAAAACATTCGATTCTACTGACCACGAATGGATATTTCTTGGATGACAAGAAGGCACAGGAGCTTATAGATAAAAAGTTGGATAAAATTACATTTAGTATGTTTTCATTTGATCCTGAAAAAAATAAAAAACTGACAGGTAAGGATGGGATAGAACGCGTCATTCGAAATATTAAGGCAATGAAAGAACTTCAGAAAAAAAGTGTCCATCAGACGAAGATGAGCATGCGGGTTATTGTCAGTGAGGATAATATTGAAGAAGTTCCTCGGTTCCAAGCGTTTACAAATGAAATCGGGATTTTTCTTGAATTGAGGTATACGCACAATTTTAGCGGCGTCATCAAAACCAATTTTATTGAACACAATAAGGATAATTTGTTGCCGAATCGATATCCCTGTTATCATCTGTGGTTTTCTCCAGCTGTAACTTGGGATGGAAAAATTGTGATGTGCTGTGTGGATTGGAAATATTCAGAAATTTTAGGAGACATTCGGGAAGTTTCCTTGGGAACTGTATGGAGAGGGGATCGAATGAAACAACTGAGAGAGTACCATCTGAAAGGGGAATATTCTAAAATTCCTATTTGTGCGGGATGTAATGTGTGGTCCACCTATCCGGATATTTTCTTTAAAATCCAAAAGGGATAAATTAATTTAGAACAGATAAAAGTCCCAATGAACCCAAAACAATAGAACCGGTTACAAGAAGCATGACCGCCAAAGCCGATGAAAATCCCTGACGGACCAATCGGTGGGATAAATGATTGGTGTCTCCTACGTATATGGGTTTATGGTGAAGAAGTCTTACAATAATGACTGAGATTGTGTCTAAAACAGGTATCCCCAAAACCAGTACAAGAGATGCAAAAGTCAGCCAGTGAGATAAGTTTAATGAAGTCAGATGTTCATTGAGCCACACAGAGAAAGTGGCAATTGAAAATCCTATAAATAAACTTCCCGTATCTCCCAAAAATATCTGTGCTTTGGGAAAATTATATGGAAGAAAACCAAGTAAACAGCCCAAGGGAATAATCATAAAAAGTGTAAATAAGTAATGATGTGTGAAATAGGATAAAAGAATGAAAGATACTACGACAGTAATGGAAATGCTTGTACTTAACCCATTCATATTATCCAAAAGGTTAAATGAATTGGTAATGCCAACGATCCAAAAAAAGGTAAAGAGGGAATTTAAGATTGGATTATGAAATAGGGAGAACGTTGCTCCTCCAAATATGATGATCAGGGCAGACAAACTTTGAACTGCCAACTTTAATCGAAAGTCGATGCTTCTTAAATCATCTAAGATTCCAATGACCAAAATTAAAAGACTACAGAGGAGGTAGAGTCCAAGCTTTATCCAAAAAAGATTCGAGGAGCCAAATACAAAAAAATGGGGTCCCCCAATAAATAGATGATAAGAGATGATGAGATACAGAAATACAAGTGTGATGACAAAGCTAATAAAAATTGCCAGTCCCCCCAGTAAAGGAACGGGTTTCTTATGGATCTTTCTATCTAAAGACGGAGTATCTAAAATATTTAAATTAATGGCCAGGCGACGGACAATCGGGGTTAAGACATAAGAAAGCAGAAAAGCACTGCTGAGCAGCAAGAATGAAATCTTATATAAAGGGTATGAAAATTCCATCGGTCTCAAAATAAAAAAAGCCTAGATAATCATCTAGGCTTTTTTTGATGAAATCGTCAAGATTATCTTCTGGCCATTTTTGCTTTGGCGACATCCCCTTGTTTATCAATGAAATACAGCCAGCCATCTTCTCTTTTAACGCCAGGTTTTGCGATGACTTGCGGGGGAGTTTTCTTTGTTTTTTGGCCTCTTCGGATCATTTTGGCTCTAGACACATTGCCGTGCTTGTCCAAATAATACAGCCATCCTTTTTCTTTTTTTACGCCAGTTTTGGCGACTTTTGTTGCCATGTTTTTATCCTCCTTGTTGATTTACGTTAGTACTACCTTCGAAAAACAGATTGGAATATAGCATGTCCGACGAAAGCTGCATAGTAAAAAATGAATTCCAATGGTCTTTTGACATTAAAAGAGAAATATGCCATGAAAACTGACATGGGTCATGATGCTTTTTTTCCTCGAAAAATGCAGTTGATAGAAAAAAATAGGGAATTTTGTATCGAATGGAAAGATGGCCACGAATCTCGATTTTTACTCGCACTTCTGAGGGAAAACTGTCCTTGTGCGGTGTGCAGGGAAGAGCGAAAAAATCCATTTAAACTGGCAAAACAAAATCTTGAACGTGCCATTGAACCTCAATCCATTGAACCCCAAGGGCATTATGCGGTTTGTATTTCTTGGGGGGATGGACATTCCACCGGAATTTATACTTATGAGTACTTGCGAAAACTGTGCCCCTGTTCGAAATGTAGAGGCCATGCAGTATAAAAACGATACTTATTTTATGAAGGAGGCTTTGAAAGAATCTCTCAAAGCAGAGGAGAAAGGGGAAGTTCCGATTGGAGCCGTGGTCGTCTGGGATGGGAAAATCATCAGTCGGGCCCATAACTTAAGAGAAAGAAATTTCGATCCATGCGGGCATGCAGAGTTTTTGGCCATCCAAAAGGCAGCACGAAAGAAGAAAAACTGGAGATTGGATCAGGCAACAGTGTATGTGACGGTGGAGCCTTGCGTGATGTGTGCCGGTATTATTTTACAATCCAGGATTAAGAGACTTTGCTTTGGGTGTCGAGATCCAAAAGCAGGCGCGGTTGTATCATTATATCAGATTTTACAGGACAAACGGTTGAATCATCAGGTAGAAATAGAGGAGGGTTGTGAAATGTCAGAGTGTAGCGAGATCATGCAGACATTTTTCGATCGTTTGCGTCAAAAATGGAGAGATGTCCGAGTGGTTGAAGGAGCACGCCTGGAAAGCGTGTAAGCGGGAAACCGCTTCGAGGGTTCGAATCCCTCTCTCTCCGTATTTAATGAGCAAATAGTCCTGTATTTAAATTAATTATTAATATAATTTTGAGTTAATTTGACAACAACCGGTAGGTGATCCGAGTACCCTTCACCTGTCATAAAATCAAAACGAAATGGGGCTTTGTAAGTTCTTTCTTTTCCAGTGGTTGGATCTGTGAAAGAAATATTCGTAAACAGATAATCCGGTGCGTATATTTCGAAACTATCACTGTCTATGTTCAGCAGTCCTGAACCATTAAAAAGATCCTTACTGGCCAGGAGTCTATCCAGCGGGCTCCATTGTCCTCTGTAAAAATGAGATGCGGGCGGATATGTGTGCGTAGATCCCAAGTGATCTTGTACATCCACCAATGGGCGAGCAGGTCGATTGACAAAGTGATCACTGATGTTGTTATCGATTGGATTTGGGGTCTCTTCGAGCGTGGTGTTAAAATCCCCTGCAGCCACAAAGGAGACTTCGTC
>CAZDSE010000207.1:0-4242 GCA_964507905.1 uncultured bacterium
ATGGCACCCAACTAGAAGGGCGAGCCATTGTTGTTTCTGAAGCCCGTCCGCAATCAGAAACCCGTCGCAGCGGCGGCGGTGGTTTTGGTGGCGGTGGCGGCGGCCGAGGTGGCTTCGGAGGAGGCCGTAGTGGTGGAGGCGGAGGAGGACGCGGTCGCGGTCGCTTCTAATCCATTCTAGACTTTTAAAAAAAGCCTTAGAGATGATGTAAATCATAGCTAAGGCTTTTTTATTTACTAAAATGCACGTATTTTGTTAAAGTAAAAATCTTATGAAAATTGTTATCCCAAAAGAAACGAGACCTGGAGAACGCCGTGTGGCGTTGGTTCCGGAATCCTGTAAAAAATTAATTCAAGCCGGATATTCAATTTCCGTCGAATCAAGCGCGGGAGAGTCTGCGTTTTATCCAGATCAACTGTATAGAGAAGTGGGGTGTTCCATAGAGCGTGAGCCAAGAGAAATGATGGGATTGGCCGATATCGTACTCAAAGTCAATGCACCTCAAATTGGATATGAAGGACGGAATGAAGTCGAGTGGATGAGACCCGGGACGATTGTTTTGGCATCCCTCATGCCGCTTCGAAATCTGGATATCGTACAAAAACTGGCGGCCCGTAAGATTACGTCATTTTCTACAGATGCCATTCCGCGGTCCACCAGGGCCCAATCCATGGACACGTTGTCCTCCATGGCAAATATTATGGGATATAAAGGAGTTTTGATTGCCGCAACAGAACTTGGAAAATATTTCCCCATGTTTATGACCGCAGCCGGAACTGTATTTCCAGCAAAAGTGTTTGTCATTGGAGCGGCGGTGGCGGGATTACAAGCCATTGCGACTGCAAGGCGCTTGGGTGCCAATGTATTTGCAACCGATGTTAGGCCTGAAGTGAAAGAACAAATTGAAAGCATTGGGGCCAAGTATGTGGGAATTGAACTCAAAGAAAGTGCTTCTGCTGGAGGGGGATATGCGAGAGAGTTGTCTCAAGAAGACAAACTCAAACAACGCGAATTATTGGCAGAACAACTCACTCAGGTTGATATTGTGATTACCACAGCTTTGATCGGGGGTGTGTTTGCGCCCAAACTGATTACCCAGGAGATGGTTTCCAAAATGCGTCCGGGATCCGTGATTGTGGATCTGGGTGCCGATGGTGGTGGAAATTGTGAGGCTTCTAAACTGGGAGAAACCATCACCCTGAATGGGGTTAAAATTATAGCACCTCTCAATCTTCCGGCATCGATGCCCACCCATGCGAGTCTTCTTTTTTCAAGAAACTTAACCGCATTTTTGCAAGCATTTACAAAAGACAAATCGTTTCAACTTGATTTTTCTGATGATATTCAAAAAGGATCCGTCATTACTCATGAAGGAGAAGTGGTGAATCCAAGAACGAAGGAAGCGCTCCAGAAGAAAGGGTAAATATGCACGAGGGTCAACCGTTAGATTATTGGTCCATGTTATTTGTTTTTATGATGGCCACCTTTATTGGGATTGGTGTGATCCGACGGGTGTCGCGTTTGTTGCACACGCCACTCATGTCCATTACAAATGCCATCTCTGCCATCGCGGTTGTTGGATCCATTATTGTGACCGGTTCTGAGCATCCATTGCCCATTCGAATTTTGGGAGCGATTGCGTTATTTGCGTCGATGACCAATATCGTCAGTGGATTTTTAATTACCGATCGAATGCTAAAAATGTTTAAACAAAAAGAAAATCCAGTTCAAGAGAAACATAAATAATGGTGGCGTTTACACAACTGTCTTATGTGATTGCAACGGCACTTTTTATTTTTGCGCTGCATTGGATGAATGATCCAAAGAGCGCCAGGCGGGGTGTTTATGCCGGTGTGACAGCAATGTTTTTGGCAGTGGTTGCGACATGGGCACAGCCGTCATTTATTGTGCATCATGTGTGGATCGTCGTTGCCATATTCTTTGGATTTGTTGTTGGAGTTCCATTATCTCAAGTTCCGTTGACGGCGGTTCCACAGCGAACGGCTCTCTCCCATGCATTTGGGGGATTGGCAGCGGGGCTGGTGGGGACAGCCGAATATTTTCTATGGATTCAAGAGGGTCCTGAGCATCTGACCGCTTTTCGAATGACTGCCATCGTTGCTGAGATTGTTCTTGGATATTTGACCTTTACGGGGAGTTTGATGGCGGCTGGGAAGCTTCAGGGAATTTCTTGGATTCCTCAGCGTCCGGTGACCTATCCACTTCAGAATATAACCAACATCGGACTTTTGTTATTGGCCCTGGTTTTGGGAGTTTTCCTCGTCATGAATCCAGTGCAAGCGTGGTCTTCAACTGTATTTATTGTGATTATTGCATTGGCCCTAATATTTGGCGTGCTTCTCATTATCCCCATTGGCGGAGCCGATATGCCAACTGTGATTTCCATTTTAAATTCATATGCGGGTTTGTCAGCGGTTGCCATGGGATTTGTGTTTGATAATAAACTTTTAATTGTCGCGGGCGCATTGGATGGATCGAGTGGTCTCATTCTATCGATTATCATGTGTAAAGCGATGAACCGGTCTTTCTTTAATGTGCTCTTTGGTGCATTTGGCCAAGTTCAAGCTGAAGCCGTTCATGGCGAGCAAAAGGCATATAAGGCCGAAACCCCAGAAGGGGCGGCCATGATTCTAGAACAAGCCAGTCTGGTGGTCATTGTCCCCGGATATGGAATGGCAGTGAGTCAAGCGCAGCATAAAGTTCGAGAGTTGTATGATCACGGTTAAATTTGCCATTCATCCGGTCGCTGGAAGAATGCCGGGACATATGAATGTTCTTTTGGCAGAGGCTGAGATCCCATATACGGACTTGGTTGAAATGGATGAAATTAATCCCGATATGCCGCAGTGTGATGTGGCGTTGGTTTTGGGTGCAAACGATGTGGTAAATCCTGCAGCTCGGTACAATAAAACGAGCCCCATTTATGGGATGCCCATTATCGATGCCGATCGTGCGAGAACCATTTTTGCTGTGAAGCGCAGTAAAAATCCGGGATTTGCTGGGATTGAAAACGAGCTTTACTATTCGGATAAAACTTGGATGCTATTTGGCGATGCCAAAAACGTGGTATCGGAATTGGTGAAGAGTCTATCAAGTACAAACGGCTAGAGATTGACCCACAACGGTTCTGAAAGTTCTCTATAATAATCTTCGATCGAAATGTGATGTGATTTTTCTAATTTCTCTAAAATATCTTCAATTCGTTTTTCAGCAAATGAGGTGAGCCCTTTGCGTTGAATGGTATTGCTGTATCTTTTGGGACTGGGGAGCAGCATGGCCAAAAAAGCACCCTCCTTGGCATTGAGATCCGATGGTGATTTCCCAAAATAATGTCTGGACGCAGGACCAATGCCATAGATGCCATTTCCCCATTCGGCAATATTGATATAAATTTCTAAAATTTTGGTTTTCGAGAGCTCCTTTTCCATCCACAGAGCCAAAAAAAGTTCTTTAATTTTTCGCGGTATACTTTTTTTGTGGGATAAAAAGACATTTTTGGCCACCTGCTGGGTAATGGTGCTGGCCCCTCTCACGAACCGTTTCTTTTCGAGATTAATCTCGATGGCTTTTTTAATTTGATCCGTGTCAATTCCATTGTGCTGATAGAATGCCGAATCCTCGCTAATGATGATCGCGGCCAGAGCCAATGGACTTACTTCTTTCAGTGCGGTCCAGCCGTAGGGCTTATATTTTTCCAGACTCACTTCCGGGAGATTCATCGACTGATTTGATTTGATCGTTGGGTAATGGTTTTTTAGTTTTGAGATTTGAAGAATGTCGAATGGAAAAAGCCAGATAAAGCCGGCCAGGCCCATGCATATGAGAATAATTCCACCTTTTTTTATCATACAACCAGATTTTACATATCACAGCTTTAAAACGATTGACAAGCTGGAGTAGAAAAAGTTATTTTTTTCAGGTTTGAAACCATGATCGTTCGTCCTTCGGCTGCTAAAGATATCCTGCAGAGACGATAGCGCCAGCGTGTCTCTAGGGATATCTTTAGCAGCCGAAAGACTCAGGATATTAAAGGGAGGATTTACATGAAAAAAATTCTAAGTGTATTTTTACTGTGTGTCTCACACGTGGCATATGCCAGTGAGGTTGAACTTCACATTCCAGATTTATCGGGAATCACATTTCATATTTTTGGATTTGATGTTCAAGGGACATGCATTTTAATGGCTGGGATTGGAATATGCCTTTTGGGAATGGTCTTTG
>CAZDSE010000208.1:0-3444 GCA_964507905.1 uncultured bacterium
ATACCGGCCGATACATGGGTTAGTCAGTAAATCACGCCGCCTGAGACTTTATGTTGTGCCACAGTCTGAGGCGGCTTTTTGATTATTTAAGTGCTAATTTCAAATCTTCAATTAAATCCTGAACATTCTCAATGCCCACCGATAGCCGAATCAAGCCATCGGCAATGCCGAGTTTTTCGCGTGTGGCTTTGTCGATTGACGCGTGGGTCATGATGGCGGGGTGTTCGATCAAAGATTCTACACCACCTAAACTTTCAGCGAGTGAAAATAGGTGGGTTTTTTCCAGGACTTTTTTGGCGGCGGGCAGTCCCCCCTTTAAGACCACAGAAATCATGCCTCCAAATCCACGCATTTGTTTTTTGGCAAGCGCATGTTGCGGATGGGTTTTTAATCCAGGATAAATTACTTTTTCAACTTGGGGATGTTCAGTGAGAAAATTTGCAATTTGTGTGGCATTGGCTTCGTGGGCTTTCATTCGGAGTGCTAAGGTTTTAATACCTCTTAGCACGAGCCAACAGTCAAAAGGTCCGGGTACGGCACCCATGGCATTTTCCAGGAAATGGAGTTTGTCTCTCAGTTCCTGGCTGTTTGTGATAATGGCTCCCCCCACCACATCGCTATGGCCATTTAAATATTTGGTGGTCGAGTGAACCACCACATCTGCGCCGAGTTCTAGTGGATTTTGAAAATAGGGGCTCATAAATGTGTTGTCGACGATGGTCAAAAGATTTTTGGATTTTGAAATTTGGGAAACGGCTTCTATATCAATTAATTTTAAAAGGGGATTCGTTGGCGTTTCAATCCAAACCGCTTTTGTATTTTTCTGAATGGCTTGGGTCAAACGCTTGGCATCGGTCAGATCCACAAATGTCACTTGAATGCCATTATTGTTAATGACTTTTGTAAATAATCGATACGTTCCTCCATACACATCATCACAACACACGACGTGATCTCCACTTTTAAAAAGATGCATTAAGACTGTCATGGCAGCACAGCCGGATGCGGTGGCCAATGCAAATTTTCCATTTTCAAGTGCTGCCAAATTGGCTTCTAGTGTTGTTCTTGTGGGATTTGACGTTCGAGAATATTCATAGCCTTTGTGTTTCCCAGGAGATTCTTGTACATAAGTCGACGTTTGGTAAATCGGAGGCATAATGGCCCCCGTCGTTGGATCAGGAGCTTGGCCGGCATGAATGACTTTGGTTTCAAACTTCATTTGAGTTTCTTCGAGTAGTATTGGAGCAAATCAATTTTGGTAATCACTCCATGTATTTTGGAACCTTCATAGACCAGAACGACTTTATTGTCTTCTATATAAGTTGAAATCGTATCCACACTTTCATCCAAAGAGACTTGGCTATAATTTTTACTGACAATCGTATCGATGGGATCGTCTGCTTTGTGTGTTTTTTCCAAAAGATAGTGGAGGAGTTCGGCTTCGGAAACAACTCCTAAGATTTTATTATTTTCCGCGACGGGGACTTGTGAAATGCCGTGCTCTCGCATGAGGCGGATAATGTCTATAATCTTGGCGTTACGTTCGGTAACAATAATTTTTTGGATTCCCGTTTGCTGTAGAATATCTCGAGCGGTGCCGAGGTCAAATTTTCCTTCCAAAAATCCATTTTCTCTCATCCAGTCATCATTAAAGATTTTACTTAAGTATCGATCGCCGGAGTCTGGTAGCAGAACAACGATTTCTTCTGGCTTTTTTAGATTTTTGGCATATTTGATTGCACCCACAATGGCAGCCCCGCTGGACCCACCCGAAAAAATTCCTTCGCGAGTGACGAGTTGACGTGTCATGAGTAAAGCTTCTTTGTCGGTTACTTGGACCACATCATCGACATATTTAAAATCCATGGTGGTGGGAAGAAAATCTTCTCCGATCCCTTCAATTTTATAACTATGGGCAGTCCCCATTTTTTTGGTTTTAAAATATTCGGTAAAGATGGATCCTTGAGGGTCAATCCCTACGATTTTAATTTTTGGATTTTTTTCTTTGAGATATCTTCCAATGCCACTAATGGTTCCACCGGTGCCCATGCCACATACAAATGCGTCCATTTTGCCTTTCATTTGTTCCCAAATTTCTGGGCCACTGGTTTCATAATGGGCTTTTGGATTTTGTGGGTTGTGGTATTGGTTCGCATAATAGGCTCCGGGCGTTTCCTCTGCGATTCGTTTGGATACTTTATAATAGGATCTGGGATCTTCTGGCTCTACATCCGTCGGTGTAATAATGACTTTGGCTCCGAATGCCCTTAAATTTTGAATTTTTTCATGGCTCATTTTGTCGGGCATGACAAAAACGGTTTTATATCCACGAACCGCTGCCACTATGGCAAGACCAAAACCGGTATTGCCGGATGTGGCCTCGACCACGGTGCCCCCGGGTTTTAAAAGCCCCTTTTTTTCTGCATCGTCTATAATATAGGTGCCGATGCGGTCTTTTACGGATCCACCGGGATTGAAATATTCGAGTTTGGCATAAATATTGGACTCAATATGTTCTGTGACATGATTCAGTCGAACAATTGGAGTATCACCCACGGTTTCTAAAATATTTTTAAAGACAGGCATTAAAATAACCATATGAAATTCGAGATCGGGTGTCAATGAAAGTGGGGGTTCAAAACTGACCTTGTGCAAGATAAATTGTTCGTGATACAGAGCACCAGTGCAAACGTATAAGAATTTAAAACTCGTGGCGTGCGGGGGCATGGCTGAGATTTATAAGGCGACCCTGGAAACGTCAGGTTTTTCTAAGCCTGTTATTATCAAAAAAATATTGAAATCCTATGAACGGGATCCCAAATGGGTGGAGTCCTTTCTTAAGGAAGCCAGGTTGATGGCGATCTTAAGTCACTCCAATATTGTTCCTGTGTTTGATTTTGGAAAGAGTGAAAGCCGGCATTTTTTGGCCATGGAATTTGTGGATGGGGGAAGTGTATTTGATCTCATCCAACATGCAGAGCAAATTCCAGAAGGCTTTGCGCTATTCATTGTTATGGAAGTATTGAAAGGACTTTCATTTGCCCACAAGAAGGGGATTTTGCATCGCGATATCAGTCCCAGCAATATTTTGATTTCAAAAGAGGGGGAAGTAAAACTGACTGATTTTGGGATTGCCAAATTGCAATCAGCATCTCAGTGGAAATCTCAAAAAAAATTCCAAAAAAAAATCATAGAAAAGACACAGTTTTTAAAGGGTAAGCAATCTTATATGTCGCCAGAACAGAAGAATCGAAACCCCTTGGGTCCATCCAGTGACCTCTATCCTTTGGGTGTGGTGCTGAATGAGATGCTGACCAAAGATCTATACGGGCCTGACAAAGATTTGGAACAAGAAGGTTATTCTTATCTCAAGGCAGTTTTAGAGTCTAATAACAAAAAAAGAATTCAAACATGTATGGAATTTGAAAAGATTATTTCGGATCG
>CAZDSE010000208.1:3454-4232 GCA_964507905.1 uncultured bacterium
ACAGAGCATGATTTGGCCAATTATTTAAGGGTCATTCAGCCATGGAGTGCTGAAGGTAAAACTGAGGTTTTGGAAGAGGGGATATCCCAATCTAGGAGTGGCATTACATTTTCAATCCTTTCTGATTTTATTCATGTAAATTTATTTCGGTATTTGCCTTGGGCGATGGGAATTATTCTTCTATTTTTGGGGTCGGCTGTCCCACATTTTTATTCCTCTGGTTTTATATCTCTCAATGTGAAGCCTTGGGCAGAGGTATATGTTGGGGGGAAATATGTGGGAGTTACACCTCTGGTTCAACTCGCCCTGCCGTCTGGACGATATCCCATTCGAATTGTGAATCCGATGCTTAAAAAACAGAAAGAAGTTGAAATCAGTCTGAAAGAAAATGAATTTAAGACATACAGCCTGTCGTTTTAATGGATTGCATCTTAAAATTTAGGCAACTTTTTCAAGTTCAATTTTTATTCTCAAGTGAAAAGGATGAAGGTAGAGATCAAGCGTTTCTGGCTTTGGACGTCTGCGATCTTTTAAAAAATCAACAATGTTAGGAGAGGGGATCCCAGATGCTTCGGAAAATTCTTTTACTCCCATTCGCTGAATAGCATGTTTAAGGGCTTCTTCAACACTTAGACCATCTGCTCCTTCCATGAGAGTTAAAAGAAAGTTTTGGGCAAATTTGTGATTTTTTAATTTTTCACTTAATTCTTGATCATATGATTTACTTCGATTCATATGCCCTCCATAATTCTTTGGCCTTTTTTATATTTCTATCCTG
>CAZDSE010000209.1:0-4210 GCA_964507905.1 uncultured bacterium
AGGGCCGGACATCAAAGACTTAGAAAAGAAAAACATGAGTCTTTATTTATTGCCCCCAGTTGTGGAAGAAGCGCGATTTTCAGAATCTGCGAATAGTATTCTGCGGGCGATGAAAAAGGTATGTTATTATTTTTTTAAGCAGAATGATGTTTATGTGTATCGCCTACACTCAGCCCTTCCTCTTTCAGAAATTGTCTCGGATTGGATAAAAGATTTTCGAGAGGATGAAATCCTCCATGAGTTAAATCCAACGATTTGGCCACATTTTAAAGCGGGAATGTTTCTTACGCCTGATGGTGTTATTTTTTCGGAGATGAAAATGGGGCATCTTGAACAAAAAAATATGAGCCTTAATTTGTCATCGATTGCTAGAGTTCCAATAGAAGAACAAGGGATGAGTCAAATATTAGATCAGTATTTTTTTAAGCAGGATGATTTTTATGTATATCGGATCAATTCAACCCTCCCCAGAACTTTTGTTGTTTCGGATTGGATGAATTACGATCAAGAAGAACAAATTTTGTATGAGTTAAAGTCGCGAACTGCCGAACAACATTTGAAGCAAGCAATATTTTTAAACTCGGATACTTTGAATATCGCTTTGCCGCAGAAAGAAAGAGATAATGTTTGGAATGCCAAGATCATTTCTTATAAGCCTGCAGAAGTAAAAATAAAAGGTATGAGTGAAAATGAGGGGGTGCTGATTTTATCGGATCAGTATAACAAACATTGGAAAGCTTGGGTCAATGGAACTCCTATTTCTGTGTTCCCGGCCTATTATGTGCTTCGTGCAGTGCGGGTCCCAAAAGGGGAGTTTGAGGTCACCTTTCGTTACCAAGATTGGAAACTATTTCTTTCGTATCTCTTTATTCCGATAGGGATTTTTGTGCTTTTTTTGGGGTGGCGACGCAAGGAATTATTCAAGTTGTCATCTCCACTCTCTTAGAATATGAAAATGACTGGGGTAACCAATATGAAAGATCTATCCATCGTTGTTCCGGTATATAAGGAAGAAAAAAATATCCGTCCTTTTTTGAGCCGCGTAGAACCTATTATGAAAAAAATAGGTACGCATGAAATCATTTTTTGTCTAGATCCATCTCCCGATCAAACAGAGAAAGTTATTCATGAAGAGATTAAAAGAAATCCGAATATCCGTCTTTTGGTGTTTAGTCGGAAATTTGGGCAACCAGCTGCGACGATAGCAGGGATCGAGCACTGTGTGGGCCAGTCATGTGTGGTGATCGACGTGGACCTCCAGGATCCACCGGAATTGATTGATGCACTCCATCAGAAATTACAAGAGGGGTTTGATGTCGTATATGCGACGCGACGATCGAGACAAGGTGAAACTTTTTTAAAAAGGATAATTTCTTGGTTTGGATATAAGGTCATGAACAAGGTTTCTGAAGTCCCCATTCCCAGAAACACAGGAGATTTTCGTATCATTAATCGTCGAGTGATAGATGAGCTTAAAAAGCTGCCTGAGAAAAATAGCTATTTAAGAGGATTGGTCGGTTTTGTTGGGTTTAAACAAACCGCTATTTATTATGATCGAGACAAACGGGCGCACGGAAAAGGACACTATAATGCAAATCTGGGTTCGCTAAAAATTGCCATTAATGGATTGGTGAGTTATTCAAATTTTTTCTTAGCACTTTCATTCATTGCGGGGGCGACTTTGGTTGGATTGGCATTGATTTTGCTGACTTTGGGAGCGTTGGGATGGATCTCTCTTCAGTTTCTTCTGATGACCTGTTTATTGTTATTGGTAGGGGGAGTTCAATTGATTGCCCTGGGAATAGCAGGAGAATATATCGGCCGCATTTATGACGAGGTAAAAGGACGCCCCCGATATATTGTTGAAAAAAAAATAAATATGGATGGATCCTCTGTATGAAATGCTTTGTCACTGGAGGTGCTGGATTTATTGGGAGTCACTTGGTGGAACGTCTGTTGGAGGATGGAAACACAGTCACTGGTTTTGATAACTTGAGAACTGGGAGACGACGATTCCTAGATGCGGCCTTTCGTCATCCGTCATTTCAATTTGTGGATGGGGACCTCCTGGATTCCGACGCTTTAACGAGTGCCATGAATGGATCTGATTTTATTTTTCATTTGGCCGCGAATGCGGATGTTCGGTTCGGTGTAGACAATCCCAGAAGGGACTTGGATCAAAATATTATTGCAACATTTAATGTATTGGAATCCATGCGGACATCTCGAATTCAAAAGATCGCCTTTGCGTCGTCAGGATCTATCTATGGGGAAGCCCCAATCATCCCAACTCCAGAGCATGCTTTTTTTCCAATTCAAACTTCTTTATATGGGGCTGCAAAAACTTCAAGTGAGGGATTAATTCAGGCATATTGCGAGGGATTTAATTTTCAAAGTTGGACTTTTCGTTTTGTTTCCATCTTGGGAGAGCGTTATCATCATGGACATGTTTTCGATTTTCTAAAGCAATTAAAGAAAAATCCGAATGAATTACAAATTCTGGGTGATGGTACCCAAAAGAAATCCTATTTATATGTGAAAGATTGCATTGAGGCGATGCTAACGGCTATTCAAAAGTCCAATGAGAAGGTTAACATTTTTAACTTGGGTACTGATGAATATATAGAAGTCGCAGATTCCATAAACACGATTACAAATACACTAAAAATGAATCCAAAACTCAAATATGCGGGTGGCAAGCGAGGCTGGATTGGAGATAATCCCTTTATATTTCTGGATTGTTCAAAAATTAGGGCTTTGGGTTGGAAACCAACTCTATCTATCCGTGAAGGGATTGGTAAAACAGTGGCGTGGCTAAATGAAAATTCATGGATTTTTCAACATGAGGAAGGGCGTCCATGATTTTAAAAAACAAAGTGGCATTAATTACCGGGGGAAGTATCGGGCTGGGCAAAGAAATTGCCAAAAAATTTATAAATGAAGGTGCGTCTCTCATGCTGTGTGCACGAAATAAAAAAGAGCTTCTTAAAACACAAAGAGAGTTGACGAGGATGTGTGCAGATAATCAAAAGATTTTTGTGCAAGAAACCGATGTTTCAATTTCAAAAGATATCGATCGATTGGTTCAAGCGGTGCTTAAAAAATTGAAACGGGTTGATATCCTTGTGAACAATGCAGGAAGTGCGGGACCGATCGGGTATCTTGAAGATAATTCTTGGAAGGAGTGGGTTAAAACCATAGAAATTAATTTGTTGGGTACTGTCTATTTGTGTAAATCACTTCTGCCTCATTTCAAAAACAATAAATCTGGAAAAATTATTAATCTTGCAGGAGGGGGAGTGCCTCAGCCATTTCCGACGTTGGGGGCATATGCCACTTCGAAAGCGGCAGTGGTGTATTTTACTGAGAATTTGGCAAAAGAAGTTGAAGGCTTTAATATCCAAGTTAACTCCGTGGCTCCTGGAGTATTGCATACCCGTCTCTTGGATAAAATTTTGGTGGCGGGTCCCAACATGCTGGGTCAAGAAAGATTCAAAAAAATATCGGATCAAGCTCAAATGACGCAAAAGACTTATGAGAGAGCGGTTTCTCTATGCGCATTTTTGGCGTCCAATCAAAGTGACGGAATTACAGGACGCTATATTAGTGCGGCTTGGGATCAGTGGGAGAAATTTCCGGAATACAAACAGGATCTAAGTCAAAGCGATATTTTTACGGTTCGGCGGATCGTGCCCGAAGATCGGGGAAAGGATTGGGCGAAATTAACTTGAACCTTGGAATTGTTGGCTGTGGTTTAATTGGGCATAAGCGTGCTCGTGCAGTTAGAAATCATAGAAGTCATCGAATCTTGGGGCTGTGTGATACCGTCATCGAGAAAGCCGAAGAGCTTTTATCTGTGACAAAATCTGAGTTGGTTACCACAGATTGGAAAGAGATTGTGGAAAGTAAAAATATTGATGTGGTCATGGTTGCCACCACTCATGATCAATTGGTCCCGATCTCAGTTGCGGCCGTTGAACATGGAAAGCATGTGCTTATTGAGAAGCCGGTTGCAAGATGTGCAGAAGAGGTGTTGCCCTTAATCGAGATTGCAAAGAAAAATAAGCGCGTGGTTCAAGTTGGTTTTAATCATAGGTTTCATCCGGCTCTATCTCAGGCCAAAGAACTTGTCGCTGAAGGAACGATTGGCACTCTATTATATATTAGAGCGCAGTATGTAAATGGTGCCAGACTGAATTTTGAAAAAGAA
>CAZDSE010000210.1:0-1398 GCA_964507905.1 uncultured bacterium
TTGCGAGCTTGCTATTTACAAGCTCGGCCGCTGTCCCTGATTCTTGTATTTGCCCGTCTTTAAGTAAATAACTTAGATCACAAATTCCCAAAGTTTCCCGAACATTGTGGTCAGTAATTAAAATCCCAATCCCTTTATTTTTAAGCTGCTTTATGATTTTTTGTAGCTCAATCACCGCAATGGGATCAATTCCGGCAAAGGGTTCATCTAATAAAATAAATGACGGATTGGTCGCCAAAGCTCTTGCCACTTCGACCCGTCTTCTCTCTCCCCCAGAAAGTTGATAGGCAAAACTCTTGACCAGATGACCAATATTAAATTCCTCAAGAAGGACATCCAGTCTTGATTCTCTGTCTTCTTTGGTCAACTCCATATTTTCCAAAACAGCCATAATATTGTCTCTAACTGTCAGCTTTCTAAAAATTGAAGGTTCTTGTGGCAAATAACTAATTCCCATACGACTCCGTCTATACATCGGAAAATCTGAAATGAGTTGATCGTCAAATAAAATTTCCCCTTGATCCGCGCTCAATATTCCCACCACAATATAAAAACTCGTGGTTTTCCCCGCCCCGTTTGGCCCCAATAAACCAATCACTTGACCCGATTGAACTTCAAACGAAACATGATCAACCACTTTCCGATCTTTAAAAGATTTGTGAATATTTCTGATTTTTAGAACATGCATAAATTACTTTTCCCCGGGACTACTGGCTTCATCCCTTTTTTCCAAATTTTTTACATCTCCCACGGCCTCATCAAATAAGATTTTTTGTTCCTTTAAATAAAAAACCACAATTTTACCACGAACACTATCTTCTTTTTGAATCACTTCTGGATTTCCGGTCATTACAATTTTTTGAGCCCCATTTAAAAGATGCGCGGTTTGACATGTTGCCACCCTCGGTCCTTGAACGATTCGCACCCCATCCGAGGCCTTTGCTTTATCAATGGCCTTGTTCTTACCATTATACTGGACCAAAAAATGATCTGAAAATAAATTCATGTCCTTTTGCTTCACAACAACATTGTCTTCAAAAAATGCTTCATTTTTGGGTAAATAAATATTCGCTCGGTCCGAATCGATCTCAATCGAAGGTGCCGCGACATCATATTTTTTACTGTGAACCTCGGAATGTAAAATAACCTCTTCTTTTTTGGTGTATGCCGTCATTCCTTTTCCAGTCATCTCAATAGACGGCTGCATGGGATTGGGTCCCGCCATCCACACCAAACGGTCTGTGGATAAAATATTCTTTTGGTTCTCATATTTTAAATACTCAGTTTTGAGCTGATAACCCAAATTTTCAGAGGTCCCCAAAATATCTCCAAAAAATTCCATATCTTTTGAATCTACAAAATATTTGCCTTGATTTGCGCGAATTCGGATCACATGGT
>CAZDSE010000210.1:1408-4204 GCA_964507905.1 uncultured bacterium
ATCTTTGTTTCCACCTGTTTTAAGAGCACATATCCTTTTTTTCTAAATAATTCTGCTTCCTTAGCGTCAATCGTTTCCTTTTGCCCATCCGATGTCAAATTCACCGCATGAAAGCCTATAATACTTAAACTCGCTTCAGATGGGGATATCAATTGGTCTGGTTTTGGTTCCTGCACCCGGGAAGGAATAAACATGAAAATTTCACCGACTGCTACCGCAACGATTACCCACCCCAGGGGACTAATCCTTTTCACATTCAACTTGGAACCCCATCTCTATAAATGAAAAACATCAAGGACTACTAAATCTTAAGTCTTATAAGCAAAATGTTAGCATCAATGAAATGAGAAGTCAAAAGAGAACAAGCAAAAATCGTGCCAGTTATGCCAAGCCTGCCTTAACTAGGTCATGAATATGAATGATTCCAATGGGATAGAATTGGTCATTCACAACAAATAATGATGTAATGGCCTGAGTTTCCATGACATGAAGCGCTCCACTGGCCAATTCCTCTTCACGAATGGTTTTGGGTTTTGGGGTCATCATTTCGGTGGGACGATAGCTAAAAAAATCACTGTCTTTTTTATTCAAATGACGTCTCAAATCTCCATCCGTAATAATGCCAATCAGCTTTCCATCAACCCCAACAACACCCGTTGTCCCTAAGTGTTTCGAAGTGATTTCAACCAATGCCTCACGAACAGACGCCGATTCGCGAATCAATGGAATATCGGTTCCCACTTTCATGAGATCTTTTACTTTAATGAGAAGCTTTCTTCCCAAAGATCCACCGGGATGTAACAGTGCAAAATCATCTTCTTTAAATCCTCGTTTTTCCAGTACCGAGATGGCCAATGCATCTCCCATCGCCAATGTTACCGTGGTGCTCGTTGTGGGCGCAAGTCCCATGGGGCACGCTTCCTCCCTCACCCCCAAATCCAAAACAACGTCCGAAAACTTAGCCAAAGAGGATTTTGGATTTCCGGTCAGCGCAACAATAGAAACCCCCAGTCTTTTGACCGAAGGTAAAATTTGTAACAACTCAGCCGTCTCTCCACTATATGAGATGGCCACCACCACATCAGACTTGGCCACCATGCCCAAGTCGCCATGAATTCCTTCGGCCGGATGCAAGAAAAAAGCAGGCGTTCCCGTACTGGCCAATGTAGCTGCAATTTTTCGACAGATCTGGCCTGATTTTCCCATTCCGGTCACCACCACTTTTCCTTTGCATGCCAGCATTAGATTCACGGCGTCATCAAATTCAGAACCAATTCTTTCAATGAGATTTAAAATGGCATCGGCTTCAATGCGAAGAATCCGTTTGGCCTGTTCCAAAGAAGATTGACTCATTATTTTTTGACCTCATGATCCAATATCTTTAATCTCTGTAATAATGATGGAACGTCTTTCAATGGCGTACAACTGGGACCATCACATTTGGCTTTTTCGGGTGTGGGATGAACTTCTAAAAATAGTGCGTCGATTCCAGTCGCCACCGCGGCTCGAGACAGCGCTGGAATAAATTCTCGGCGTCCCCCGGTCGATTGCCCGTCCCCCGTTGGAAGCTGAACACTGTGCGTCACATCAAACACGACCGGATATCCCAAAGATCTCATAATGGGAAAAGAAGTCATATCGACAATGAGATTATTAAAACCAAAAGACACGCCTCGTTCGGTCAATAAAATATTGTGATTATTCTCGGATGTAATTTTTTCGATAATATTTTTTACATCCCATGGGGCCAAAAACTGACCTTTCTTAATATTCACCGTCTTTCCCGTTTTGGCCGCAGCGACAACGAGATCTGTCTGTCGACACAAAAATGCGGGAATTTGAATCACATCTGCCACTTCCGATACGGGTCCCACTTCTTCCACGGTATGAACGTCCGTCAAAATGGGAACTTTGTATCGGGCTTTGACTTCTTTTAAAACGGCCAAGCCTTCTTTTAATCCCGGTCCTCGATATGAATTTATAGAAGATCGGTTGGCTTTGTCGTACGAGGCTTTAAAGATGAATGGAATATCCAACGTTGATGTCACATCCAACAGTTCTTCAGCAATGAGACATGTCATTTTTTCAGATTCGATAACATTGGGGCCAGAAATCAGCACGAAAGGTTCAGAGACTCCCCCCAGCGTGAGATCATCATTGATTTGAATTTTTCGAACATTAAGCTCTGACATAAGTGGCTTTGGATTTCTTATCCTTCTTGGACCCATTTTTCAACTTATTATCCTTATTCTCCAATGACGCGCGGATAAAATCTTTAAACAAGGGATGAGGGTCAAATGGACGAGATTTAAATTCTGGATGAAATTGACATCCCAAAAACCAGGGATGATTTGGAATTTCCATAATTTCTACCAAATCTTTTTCTTGATAGATCCCACTAAACACCATGCCCTTCTTTTCAAAAAGTTCTCGATAGCCATTATTAAATTCATATCGGTGTCGATGTCGCTCATTCACTTCAGCAGATCCATAAATTTGTCGAGCCAACGTTTTGGGTTTAATTGAGCAGAGGTAGGATCCCAATCTCATGGTTCCTCCCTTTTGGGATACTCCCTTTTGCTCTTCCATGAGATCAATGACATAATTGCAACTGTCTCTTTCAAACTCTCTACTCTCCGCATCTTTTAACCCACAAACATTTCGTGCAAATTCCAAAGCCGCCAACTGCATTCCAAAACAAATCCCAAAATAGGGAACTTTATGAACTCTCGCATATTCAACGGCCATCATTTTCCCAAGGGTCCCCCGATTTCCAAATCCTCCCGGCACCAAAAT
>CAZDSE010000211.1:0-4185 GCA_964507905.1 uncultured bacterium
GAAAAGATTATGGAGAAAATTCAAAGCAAAAAGATGAACAAATTAAACCTGCTGTAGGATTTAATCCTTATCTGGTTAACCATTATATTGGCGCAGACACCTCTACCAATCAAAGCGGAAATGCAAATCATTCCCTGGGAGTTGACACTTCAACTCATGATAACGGGGCCGCAAATCACTCCATTGGAGTGGACACTTCAACAACTACCCCTGCGAATCCAGGATACTAAATTTACGGCCAATAAAACTGGTGGCCCCGAGACGAGTCGAACGTCCAACCAAAGGTTTAGGAAACCTCTGCTCTATCCAATTTGAGCTACGGGGCCAGGACATAAATCCATAGTATAGTAGTGAATCAAAAAGAAGCTTGTCAAACAATAAAAGCTCATTTATAGCTCCACTTACTTGAAACCATTTGTTGTAATCGTATCTTTTCTTTTTCTTATCTTTTGGCAAAGCACCTCTATAGCATTCGATGTAAAATCTCATTTGTCCGCCGAATACAACACGGCCCAAAAACTACCCGATGTTGAACCTGTTCATGGAGACGAGCCATCGATCTATTGGCATCAGGTCCCCACGTGGCCTGAGTCGGAAACCCGTCGGACAGATGACCCCCAATTTTCAGCAAATAGAGGCGGACTCATTTCATATACAACTTTGGTCCCAGGACAAATCATGTTTGGCGTCATTCCTGCCATCTCTGCCGAGCATTTGAAAACAGGTGAAATGAAGATGAGACTCATTGTCAATTTTGCATCTTTTTATCAAGATCACCAAGAAGGCATTTATGCTCTAAAAGTCGATGGTGAAGTCACGGAAGTATCTTTATTAACGGAAAAACAACTCACTGAATGGTTACAATTTGGAATGTTAAATCGATCTTTTCATTTCCAAGCGGGCAGAGCCGATCAAGAGCTCGATGATTTTCATGATGCATTGGGCTTCCCCAAAGGCGAGCGGGGAAATGCACCAAAAGACCAATATTCAAATAGGTTCACTGAAAATGGCAAAGTGCTTCAGGAAATCAAAAAAAATCGACTGGGGCTGGGAGATACATTATTCTTCGTTAAGCTAAAAGCCCATGACGAAACCAAAAATGCCCCGACCGTTTCTGTGATTTTGGCCATTAAAGCGCCCACGGGAAATGAACACCTGGGCTATACGGCAGGCTCCTGGGATCCTGGTGTGGGGGTGGCCATGACCAAACAACTCACCCGAAATATAAAAGCCCACATGACATTGGGAGCTGTTCGTCCTATGAATGCCGATCGCATTGACAACCTCACCACGACCTACTCTTCTATGAATGCAATCGAATATTATGTAAATAATAATTTCTCTTTGGTCTTACAATCCAATTTTTCAACGAGCCCATTTGCCAAATATGATTTTGAAGCGGTCAATGGATATAGCTGGACCATTGGAATTGGAGGTCATATTCGTCTTCCAAATGGAATTCAGATTCATGCTCATTTTACGGATGAATTGGGAAACCCCTGGGATACCGATTATGTATTTGGATTGAATGTCGACTTTAGATCACTGATTGATCCATATCCGTTAGATCAGCCAGATCCGTCAATACCCCAAAATCCGTGATTTTCCATCGATATTCATCCACTGTGGCTTAATTTCCACATCTTCTTTGTATTTAAAAACAAGCTTTGGCTCGACACTAAATTTGGTTTTCCCCTTTTCCATAAAAGCAAACGACAACTCATAACTGTAATCGACATCAAATAAAAAAGAATCAGAGAGTTTGGTCAAATCCACAGCAACGGTATTGCCATTCCAAGAAAATTCTTTGTACAGCTGATCCAAGTCGGTGGTTAAATATAGTTTTTTATTTCGAAACCACCACCCACGGACACGGGAGATATTTAAATAAAAACCATCAATCGTATTGGGATCAATCGGTGTCTCAAAGAGTAACTTAAATTTCTGATCAGTGGCATCATAGGTCACTCTGACATTGGACACTCTGCCCCGATCCATGAGCGGTTGCCCCTCCAGTTCCTTATCATCATTTTCATGATTATCGGGGCGTTCAAATACAATTTCTTTTCCCCAAGCTTGAGTCACTTCTGGAATTTTGGATCCTCGAACTTCTAATTTATAAAACACATGATCGGGATGGGCCAAAAGAAGCATAATCGTCATAAGCCTATGTTCAAATCCCATTTCGTGATGAAACTCCGCCAATAGCTCGGCCCGCTTCTTTCGGCTTTTTTCCTTCTTAATCTCTAAAAAATAGTCGGCCATTTTTTTTGCATCTTCATAAATTTGCACCCGTTCTGCATAATCCCGAACCCGAAATGAAAAAACATAGTAATACCAAGGCACCCATTGATCACGAGCTTTAGGGGTACTCCATTCTTCAGGTTTAATTCCATATGCCTTGGCCAACGCTGTCCACACCATATCTTCAGACGCCGCCAAAATATAATCGATGGCCCTTAAATAAAATCGCACTTCAAATAAAATTGAGAGTTTCCGATAGTCATCTTCCAGATCGTATTGGGCTTCATTAAAAAATGACGGATTTTGTAAAATATTTTCGATGTTTTGAAAATATTCGCGAACTTGATACCCATAGGCATGTTTATCTGTAATGAGAATACTCATATTCACACTGGGCTCGAGCGCTTTGGTTTGATGCTCACGTTTCTCCAGTTCAAACGTAGTATCGACAAGATAAATGGTCTCTTCCTCTTTATTGCGAAACAAATTTCCATTTTTTACTTCATTTCTACTAACGGACTTAAACACGTGATTCACGCCATCGGCATCGGTAATGGTCATCAGCGTGTTATCCAATTGAAACTTTTTTTGATGTTTCCAAATTAAAATATTGTAACTGGTATCTTCTGCGTGAGAATCGGTTTCGGTATGACGAGTATAATCCAATTGAACGGGGCCTCCATTATTCTTCCTGGCTTCGGCGGCCAGCTGTGCGGAGACGACAAATTTCCCCAAAACGGCATCTTCATACGCCTCGACTCCTTCTTTGGTTCTCATGTCATATCGATACACTTCGTCTTCAAATGCAATATCGGTATCCCCAGATGATTGTCGAACGGGAATAATGGACCCTTTTAAATCAGATCCAAAAAAAGCCCCGTCAATAACTGTGGTATCATACCGCAGCTTTCCACCCAATGAATTGCCACTCAATCCCAGATTTTTATCACGATCTGCAAGATCGGTAACTCGGATTTTGGCCATCACCCCATTCTTTTCCTTCATCACAGTCACTCGAAATGCTCGTCTCCAAAAAAAATTTAATCCATAATTCGCCGTCCATGGACCTTCTCTCCAACCCACCCCTGCGACCCAAAACACCGCCCCCATGATCGTATAGCTATAAATTTCTCCGGGCAGCATGGCTTCAAACTCTCGAACCGTTAACGGAAGGCGGAATGGAGGTAAAATCAAATCCAGAGGATCTTTATATCGTGCCTGAAATTCATCATTGGGTGAACGAAAACTATCCACTCCCAAATTCCAAGTTCCATTTAGTAAATCGACAATATATCGTGCACCGAACCATTGGGCCCTGGCTCCATGCCACAAATCCAAATACCAAGGATCATCGGGCTTTAAGATCTCTCCTTCCCCCAATTCTGGATTGGGCTTATGATCCAAATTCCGAATGTGAACAAAATCACTTCCGAATTCTCCCCCAATTGCCGTATATAAAGGTAGCTCCAAAAGTTCAAAATTTGTTCCCGGAGCAACGACCCCTTTCACCCCAAAAAAATCAGCAACGCTATAGGTCCCATCCGTGTGGTCATAGACTTTCCGCCGAACTTGTCCAATGATCGTCGTATAATCATTTATTCCAATTCCGACATCGAATGTAGAGACTTTATCAAATATTTTATCTGAAATATCTTCATAAGAACGGTTTCTAAATCCCAAAAAAATACTCTCAAGATCAAACTCAATGCGCGTGCCGCGCTGGTCTTCATTGGGATTAAACCCTTCATTTTGAGCTTGAGAAATCAAGGATTGGCAAAGGAAGAAAATGACTAAAAAACACCGAATGAACACTGCCATAAAACTGTGCAGATTATATTTATATTGCCTTCAAAATCAAGCTGTATTACTTTTTTCTTTTTTGCTGCGCCTCGGTGGCGGAACTGGTAGACGCGCACGACTCAAAATCGTGTGAGGGCAACT